>NZ_JBSHBN010000066.1:29731-45810 GCF_053612025.1 Kitasatospora sp. NPDC054768 | reverse complement strand
GTGCGTCCCCCCCACCCTGCCCCACTCGGCGGCCCCCCCGCCTTATACGGGGCCCCCCACCCGCCGCGCCCCCCCCCACCGGCCTACGGCCCGGCGCGGGCCGCAGGCGAGAGGCTTCGACACCCTGGGGTGGTATCAGTGCCCGTGGTGGGCGTGCACCACGGCGTGGCCGCGCCCCCGGCCGATCATCCACTTGTTGACCGGGACGGTCAGCGCGAACGCCAGGGCCAGCGAACCCGCCAGCGCCACCCAGAACAACAGGTCGCCGAGGCCCGCGTCCATCGCCCCCGGGACGGTGACCATCACGGTGTTGTCGATCAGCTCCATCACCAGGATCGAGACGGTGTCGGCGGCCAGCGCGACCTTGACCGCAGCGCCGACGTCGAGGCCGGCCTTCAGCACGCCGCGCATGGTCAGCGCGTAACCGAAGACGAAGGCCAGCAGGATCGAGAGCACCACGGTCGCGCCGTTGTGCAGGCCGAAGGCGGTGCCGAGCACCATGCCCAGGATCTCGCCGATGGCGCACCCGGCGAGGCAGTGCAGGGTCGCCTGCGCGGCCGTCCGCCAGCCGGCTCCGCCACCGCCGCCGGCCTGGTGGTGGCCGCCGTGGGCCTGCTGGCCGTGGTGGCCGACATGGTCGTGCCCGTGCCGCTCATGGTGTCCGTGGTGCTCGTGAGCGGCGCGCTGCCGCTCGGCCCGCTCCTGGTGCTCGTGCTGCTCGGGGTGTGCCATGTCGTCCTCCACGCGCCCCGGCGCCCCGTTCGGCGCCGCTTCCCTCGCTCCGTCGCTGTCGAACATATACCCCCCTGGGGTATCTGACAATCCCGTTCCGACACCCTCTTCCCCTGTGCACCCGTCCGTGTTCCGATGAAGGGCATGGCAGACGAACGACGCGCGGGTTACGACGGAACGGGTGAGGGCGCGATCAGCCCGGACGGCTGCGCCGTCGAGGTGTGGAGCCCGGCTCCCCGTGGGCGACGCCCCGGACGTGATCGAGGCCGCGGTGCCGCCCGGTGCGCGCATCCTCGAACTCGGCTGCGGCGTCGGCCGGATGACGCACCCGCTGACCGATCGAGGCTTCGCAGTGACGGCCGTGGACGAGTCCCCCGACATGCTGGCCCGGGTCCGCGCGGACGTCCGCACGGTGCGCAGCCCGATCGAGGAGTTGGACCTCGGCGAGCGCTTCGACGTCGTCGTACTCGCCTCCTTCCTGGTGCACGCCGGTGACGTGACGGTCCGCCGGGGCCTGCTGGAGACCTGCCGCCGCCACGTCACCGAGGACGGCTGCGTACTGGTGCAGCGCGAGGGCGAGGACTGGCACCGGAACGTACCGCGGGAGAGCGCCATCGGCCCGGACGCCCGGGCCCGGCTGGTCTCGGCCACGCCGGTCGGCGACGGCGTCAACTCCGTGCGCTTCGAGTACGTTTTCCCGGACGGCACCTGGACACAGACCTTCCTGTCCCGCCCGCTCGACACGGAGGCGTTCGAGCGGGCGCTCGCGGAGGCCGACCTGGTGGTCGAGCGCTACCTGACCGCGGACCGCACCTGGGTCCGGGCCCGGCCGGTGCTCTAGACCCAACGCCGGGCGGGCTCCGGAGCGGCGGCGGGCTTGTGCGCAAAGCCGCGACAAAGGGTGAACAAAGAACCGTCACCTTCACCCCGTACCATCAGCCGCGCGCCGGGCTCGCGCGCGGCCCGCGGGCCGGGCGGGTCACGGCGGCCCCGCATGCCCTTCCGACCCGCAAGGACCCGCCCATGCCGCCCCTGCCCCACGCCCGACGGATATCCCCGGCGGGTGCCCGGTGATCGACTGGTTCCACGGGGCCGTCCTCGGCCTGATCCAGGGCCTCACCGAGTTCCTGCCGATCTCCTCCAGTGCCCACCTGCGGGTCTTCTCCGCCCTGTTGGGCTGGGACGACCCGGGCGCGGCCTTCACGGCCGTCACCCAGCTCGGCACCGAGACGGCGGTGCTGATCTACTTCCGCCGGGACATCGCCTCGATCATCAAGACCTGGTCGCTGTCCCTGTTCCGGCCGGCGCTGCGCTCGGACCCGGACGCGCGGATGGGCTGGTTCGTGATCATCGGCACCCTGCCGATCGGCATCCTGGGCAAGCTGTTCCAGGACACCATCGAGACCCACCTGCGCGACCTGCGGATCATCGGCACCACCCTGATCGTCTTCGGCCTGGTCCTGGCCTTCGCCGACCGCACCCGGGCCGTCCGCCACGCCCGTCCGATCACCGACCTCACGCTGCCGCACGCGGGCATCTACGGTTTCGCCCAGGCGCTGGCGCTGATCCCGGGTGTGTCCCGCTCCGGCGGCACGATCAGCGCGGGCCTGCTGCTCGGCTACAGCCGGGAGGCGGCCGCCCGCTACTCGTTCCTGCTCGCCATCCCGGCGGTGCTCGCCTCCGGGGCGCTGGAGCTGTTCAAGATCGGTGAGGGTCCGGCGCCGGCCTGGGGGCCGACCATCCTGGCCACCGTGATCGCCTTCGTGGTCGGCTACGCGGCGATCGCCTGGTTCCTGAAGTACATCTCCAGTCACAGCTTCATGCCGTTCGTGGTCTACCGGGTCCTGCTCGGCGTCCTGATCATCGGACTGGTCATCGGAGGCGTGCTGACCCCGGACGCGGGCGCGGTGAAGTAGAACCGGATTTCAGTACGAGGACCCGCGGAAACGAGTGGGCCGGGACACCGTGTCGGTGTCCCGGCCCACTGAACGTTGTGGGCCGACCCTAACGCCCGAACTCCCGGGCGGCGGTCAGTCGGCCGCGCACGGCGGCGTGGACCTCGGCCTCCTCGGCCGGGTCGGCGGCGAGCCTGCGCAACCGCTCCAGCACACGCGCGTCGCCCGTGGTGGCGACGTGGCGCGCGGCGAGCTCGCGCGTGGACTCCTCGCAGTCCCAGAGGCACTCGACGGCGGGCCCCTCGGGGAAGTGCACGTCGGTCGCGGCCAGCGCCTGGGCGGCGCGTCCGCGCAGCTCGGAGGAGGCGGCCTCGCCGTAGATGTGGCGCAGGACCGGCACGGCGTCGGCGGCGGCCAGCCGCCCCGCACCGTCCACCAGCGACCCGAGCCCGGTACCGCTGACCCCGCGCACGGAGATCCAGTGGCGCAGCCCGGCCACCACCAGCGGCGCGTCGGCCGGCTCCCCGGCGTCGGCGAGCAGCTGGACGGCGGCCTCGCCGAGCGCGCTGTCGGCGCCGCCGCTGGCCGGGTCGGCCCAGCGCCGGGCGTGGACCAGCACCTCGGGGCCGCGCATCCGGCCGAGCAGTTCCAGCGCGGCCCGGACGATCCGGTCGTCCACGTCCGCGGCGGCGGCCTCGATGAGCCCGACGGCGGCCGGGTCGCGCTGCTCGACCAGGTGGCGCAGGGCGGCCCGGCGCGCGCCGGGGAGGCCGTCGCGCGCCGCTTCCAGCAGCAGCGGGCGGTCCTCGGGCCGGACCACGGCGGTCAGGCAGCGGGCGGCAGCGGCGGCGCGGCGGTCCACCGCGTCGGGGCCGGACGGCGCGTCGGTGCCGCGTGCGGGCTCCCCACGGCCGTCGGGGCGGCCGAGGAAGGCGCCGACCCCGAGGCCGCCGAGCTCGCCCTGGTCGGCCCAGGCCAGCACGTCGGCGGTGGACCAGCCGGGGGTGACGCCGCTGCGGTTGATCTGGCGCTGCCACAGGTCGAAGGGTGACTGCTCACTGGCCGCGGCCACTCTGGGGTGGTAGGCCGCCCACAGCCGCCAGGGGCGGGGCTCGTACGCGTTGCGGATGAACTCGCGCAGCTCGGCGTCGCCCTCGGGGCCCGGCGCGAAGTGGTCCAGGACGGCGGTGCCGAGCAGCAGCAGGCCGCGGTCGTCGTCCCGCAGGGCGAGCTCGTCGAGGGCCCAGGACCAGTTGGCACCGGTAGCGGCGTACTCGCGCAGCATCAGCAGCGCGTCGCGCCGGCCGTACGCGGCGAGGTGGCCCAGGACGGAAAGGGCGAGGCCGGTGCGGCTCTCGTCGTCGGTGACCAGGTCCTCGGCGGAGTGGAGGTGGTCCTCGATGCCTTCGAGGGGGGCTTCCAGGTCCATGTAGATGCGGGCGTAGTAGAGGGAGCGGCTCTCGACCTGCCAGTCGGCTCGCGGGTCCCTGGTGACACACTCCTCCAGCGCGGCGATGGCCTCGGCACGGTCGGCGGCCAGCGCGTGGAGCTGCCCGTCACCACGGCCTCGCTGAAGGAGGCCTAGGAGGCTGGCACTGGGTGCTATCACTGGCTCGAACATGAGGTCAGCATCCGTTGCGGCGGTCGGAGTGGCAACGGGATTTCCGTCGCCGGGGTCTCTGGTCGGTACTGCGGTGGGCGCCCGGGCGCCGGAATCACCGAAGGTTACCGCCTCGGGCCCCGGTCCGCACACAGGGCGACGAAGGCTCCGGCCACAGTGGCATATGCCAGAGGAATTTTGCCTGCGTTCTGTCCAAATCGCCCGCAAGGGTGACGACGCTGTGCGACAGTCTTCTCACTGTCCGAACGGCTCGCACCCCACGGGCCGTACCCGAGCGATGGGTTCGCCATGAACATGCCCTTAGGCGCCACCCGCCCGCCGGGAGCCGCCGCGGTGGACGGCGCCCCGACGGGCGGGAGCGGCACGGTGCACGGCACCGCGGCGGACGTTCCCGGCACCGCGGGCGGAAACGGTGCCGGCGACGGCACGGGCGACGCCGGCAGCGGAACGGACGGCAGAGTGGACGGCACCACGCAGGAGCCGTCCGGCCGCTACCTGGACAACGGCGGCGGCCACGGCGGAATCGACGACGGTCTGCTCGGCTCCGCCGCATGGGACCTGCTCACCGACGGGATCCACTGGAGCCCGGAGACCTACCTCCTCCTCGGCTGCGACCCGGACCACGGCCCGCTCAGCCTCGACCGGCTGCCCGACCGCCTCCCCGAAGCGGACCGGCCGCTGCTGCGGCGGATGATGACCGACGCCCTGGTGCACGGCCGCCACGCCGCCGGCACCCTGCGGGTCCGCCGCCCCTGCGGACGGCACGACGGCGTCGAGTGCGCGAGCGAGCCCGTCCTCGGCACGGACGGCACCGTGGTCGCCCTGCACATGCTGCTCCGCCCGGCCCCGCCGCTCTGACTCCGACGGACGCGCGCCCGCGTCCCCGGGGCGCACCCGCCGGGGGCCACCCGGGAGCCCGTCAGGTCAGCCGCCGCCGGTTCTTGGCGTCCGCCGCCCGCAGCTCCCGGCCCAGCTCCTCCCGCAGCTCGTCCACCACCGCCAGCCCCTGGTACTGCGCGGTCAGCCGGTACATCTCCCGCAGCCGGTCCCAGGTCCGGTGCGAGGAGTTCTGGCCGATCAGGTTCAGCACCATCTTGGCCTGGAACCGTGCCGCGTCCGGCTCCCCGGTGATCAGGTGCACCGACGCCAGGGTGATCCGGTCGAACAACGCCGAACGCAGCTGCCCGGTGCCCTCCCGCAGCGTGATCACCCGCTCCGCGTGCCGACGGGCCTCGGCGGCCGCCGCCGGGACGTGCTCCGACAGCGTGCGCAGCACCAGGGCCTGCATACCGCGCAGTTCGGCTTCGTCGAACACCTGCATCCACGAGGGCGGCGGCTCCGACGCCTCCTCGCCGAACAGGTCCTCGGCCTCCCCCAGCAGCCGGTAGGTGTCCTGGGAGTGCCCGATCGACGCGTGCGCCCACGCCTCGACGGTATTGAGCATGGCGCGCGTTCTAGGCAGCAGCCGCCCGCCGGCCGCCTTGGCCGCCGACATCAGGTCGAGCGCGTCGTCGGCCCGGCCCAGGTGCACCATCTGCCGTGCGGCCCGGGAGATCGCCTCACCCGCCCGCGGCCGGTCGCCGGCCTCCTTGGCCGCGTCCGCCGCCATCATGAAGTACTTCTGGGCGGTGGGCTCCAGGCCCACGTCGTGCGACATCCAGCCCGCCAGCACCGCCAGGTTGGCCGCGACCAGCCACAGCCGCTGCTCGACCGCCGGTGCGTGCCGGTGCGTCAACAGCCCGCCGACCTCGTTCAGTTGGCCGACCACCGCCTTGCGCTGCAAGCCGCCGCCGCGGGCGGCGTCCCAGGCCCGGAACACCTGCACCGAGTGCTCCAGCGACTCCACCTCGTCGAACCCGACCGGGCCCGCGTCGTACACGTCCACCACCGGGTGCGCTCCGCTCCCGGTGACCACCTGTCGCGGCCCGGGGACGGACGCCGCGTACGCGACCGCGTCCCCTCCCAGCCAGCCCTTCAGCGAGTCGGCGATGACCGCCCCGGCCGTGAGCGCGGCTCCGGCGCCCACCAATCCACGTCGGTTCAGCATGAGGTCCATTCCCGTGAACTCGGTGAGGACCGCGGCTGTTCGATCCGGCGACCACGGGACTGCTCCGGACGTGTCCGCTCCGGACCTGGTGGGCCGGTGTCGTTCCAGACCGAGGTCCTCAGTGGTGACGACACGGCCGAGCCGCTCCGTGAACACGGCCGCCAGCACCCTCGGCACCGGATCGCGCGGGATCTCCCCCTGCTCGATCCAACGCCGTACCCTCGACGTGTCGGTGGACAGCTGCAGCTGACCCATCGCGGCACCCCGACGGTTGACCAGCCGCGCCAGCTCGCCCTTCGACCATCCGGTCAGGACGAACAGATCGGCCAGTCGGGTGTTGGGTTCCCTGCTCAATGAAGCCCCCAGGTTCCTCGGCTGATCCGAGGCTAGAGGCTCGGGCAAGTGCCGGGCGAGCATTCGCCACCGTTCGCCAGGGCCCGCCAGACTACTAAGCCAGTGCCCGACGGGTGTGTTGTAGGGGTGCGCCACCTCGCCCCCCGGGTCGGGCGGCGTCCCACCAGCGTCGGGGCTGTCCCCCCGACGGTGGCGCGGGGCGCTCCCGGTCCTCACCCGAGGGGGTGGCGCGGCCGGGTGGCGCGGGAGCGCCGGGCACGGCCACGGCAGTCCGGCCGACCGCATTCCCCAGGGTGCGGACGGCCGGAGCACCGCCGAACAGGGGTTCCTGACCCCGCGTCCGTGCCCGGCGCCCGCGCACCACCCCCCGCACGGCACGACGTACCGCACCACCCGACGTACCGCACCACCCGCAGGGCCGCCGTCACGCCAGGAAGCACACGGCACCGGCCCTCCCCCGCCCCCGCGGGGCAACACCCGCCGACGGACCGGAAGGGACCACCCTCAGCCCATGTACTCCTCAGCGACGACCCCCACGCCCACCGCGACCCGCCCCGCGCTGCGCCCCCCCGCCGCAGCCGCCGGCCGCACCGGCCCGAGGGCGGTGCCCCCGGCGAGCCGTCCGGCGGCCCCGCGCGGCGCGGAGGGCCGGGCCACGGACACCCGGGTCGTCCCGACCGGCCGCACGGCGCCGGGCCCCACCGGCCGTACCGCGCTGGGGCTGCGCGCCCCCGAGACCGCCATGCCGGCCGGTGGCCGGATGCCGCTGGCCCGGCAGGCCGACGGCCAGGTGCTGCGGGCCCGGCGGCCCGGCCAGCCCGGCGGCGGCCCCGAGCGGATCGATCCCTCGGCGCTCCAGACCCCGGCGGTCCGGGCGGCGCTCGCCAGTGTCGCGCGGATATGTCCCGCGTTCACCCCGCGCCAGGTCCTGCGCGAGGGCAGCCGCCACATCCTGGTGGCGGGCACCATCGGGCGGGCTCCGGTGGTCGCCAAGTGCCTGGCGCCGCAGGCGGTGCGGAGTGAGTACTTCGAGCAGCTGGTGGCCGACTTCCACCACGAGGTCGCGGTCTACCGGGCGTTCGTCCGGCACCGCCCGCCGGTGCGGCTGCCCCGACTGGTGGCGGCCGACCACGACCGGTGCGTGCTGGTCATGGAGCGCGTCCCCGGGCGCCCGGCCGCCCGCGAGCGCCACCCGGTCAACGCGCCCACCCCGGGCGAGGTGCGGGCGCTGCTCACCGCGGTCCGCACGCTGAACCTGTGGCGGCCGCCGACCGACGTCTTCCAGCCGCGCCTGGACTACCAGTTGGAGATCGCCCGCTACCACTCGGTGGGCCAGCTCACCGACCGGGACGCCGGCGACCTGCGCGGCCTGCTGCACGGCCTCGGCCACACCCCGCTCCAGCTCTGCCACGGCGACGCCCTGCTCAGCAACATGCTGCTGGCGCCGTCCGGCCCGGTGCTGGTCGACTGGGAGCAGGCCGGCTGGTACCTGCCCGGCTACGACCTGGCGGTGCTCTGGAGCGTCCTGTCCGGGGACACCGCGGCACGCCGCCAGATCAGCCAACTCGCCCAGAACGGCGGCACGATGGCCCGGGACGCGTTCCTGGTGAATCTGGTGCTGGTGCTCATGCGGGAGATCCGGCTGTACGACGTGCCGGGCGCCGGCGAGGAGCAGCGGATCATGATCCGCCGGCTCTACGACGACGCGGCGCTCGCCCGCCGCGCCGTCCGCGCCGCGGTCGGGACCCGCTGAGCCACGGGGGTCCGGCCCCGTCCCGCCCGCCCTGCCCTGCTCGCCCCGCTGGTCGGCGCGGGCGGGGCGCGGCGGTGGGGCCCGGGCATCGCCGGGCGGAGGTCGGGGGCCTCTCCCGGCCGCCGGGCCGGGGCACGTCGTGGCTCCGGGAACGACCGCCGGGCCCGGGCGCTACGGCCGGGTGCCCCGTTCGAGCGCGGCCCGTCCGACGGCCTCCAGGACGGTCTCGTCGACGGCCAGGTGCACCCGGCTGCTGAGCACGTCCCGCAGGTAGCGCTCCAGCGGGTGACGCCGGCTCAGGCCGGGGTTGCCGGTGAGGGCGACGGCCTGCTGGACCACCGCCGTCGCGGCCCGGGTCGCCAGCAGGTGGGCCGGACCTGTCCGGGCGACCGCCTCCGGCTCGCCCCGGTCCACCCGGGAGGCCAGCCCCTCGACCAGTTCCTCGGCACCGATCAGCTGGGCCTCGATCTCGCCGAGGGCGGTCCGGTAGCGCGGCAGAGTGCCGAGCGGCTCGGTCAGGTTGGCCGGAGTGCGCTGGTTGAGGAAACGGATCAGCCAGGCCTCGGCGGCCCGGGCGACGCCGATCGCCACCGCGGAGAGGGCCAGGTCGTGCCAGGCCAGGGAGAGTTCGGCCTCGGCGTCGACGCTCTGACGGGCCGTCCGGCGGCCGATGGTCAGGCCGAGCGCGAGGTCGACCGGCACCCGGACCCCGTCCAGTACGACATCGTGGCTGGCGCTGGCCCGCAGGCCGAGCTGGTCCCAGGTCGGGTCGATCTCCAGGCCCTCGCTCTCGCCGCGGACCAGGAAGGTGCCGACCCTCGGCTCCTCCTCGTCGGTCCGCGCGGTGACCGCCATCCAGGCGAGCGCCTCGGCGCCGGTGCAGTACGTCTTCCGGCCCGTCAGCAGCCAGCCGTCGCCGTCCCGTCGGGCGACCGTGGCGGGCAGCTCGCCCACGACGGCCCCGGGCTCCGCCCGCAGGGTGTTGATCAGTACCGGGCCGCGCCGGGACTCGGTGAGCAGCCGCCGGTAGCCGGCCGTCGGCCAGTCGGCGCGGCGGGCCTGCTCGGCGTGCCGGAGCAGGGTGAAGGCGGTGACCACGGCCACCGAGGCGTCGCCGCGGCCGAGTTGGGACAGCACCCGGACGGTGTCGGCGAGCGTTCCGCCCGGACCGCCGTACCGCGCGGAGACGGTGAGGGTGAGCAGCCCGGCCTCGTGGACCGCCTCGATCCCCTGGTAGGGGAAGGTCGCGTCGCGGTCGTGCTCCTCGGCGCGGGCGGCCAGCAGGTCGACCACCCGGGGCAGCCCGGCGAGAGCGGCCTCGATCCCGGTGCGGTCGGGCACGGGGTCGGTGGTGGCGGAGGCGGAAGCGGAAGCGGCGGGCGCGGTGGCGGAGGCGGAACGCACCGGGCCGGCGGAAGCGGCGGGCACGGGACCGGCGGAACCGGTGGGTGTGGAACCGGTGGATTCGAGATGGCCGGAATCGGACCGGTCGGAATCCGCCGTTCGCGGGGCGGTCCGGGAACGGCGTTCGGCGGGAGCGCCCTCGGACGCACGATCGACGGTCGAACGGTTGACGGTGCGGGTCGTCATGATGCGGTGCCTCCGGGCGACAGCGTGGGCTCGGCGAATGCGGGCGGCACGCCGTACGGGCGCGCGGTACCGACTGGCGGCCCCGGAGGCCGGCTCACGGCCCGCCCCCTGGTGTCGGCGCCGACCGGACACCGGTCGACCGCCCGCCGCCGGGGGGCGAATCCCCCCTCAGCGGCCCGGACACGCCGCGCTGGCGGTGCGCCGCAGGTCCAGATGCCTGCGACGGGTCAGCAGCGGGAGACGGCACGGCATGTTCGCGACTGTACGAACCGTTGATCGATACCGTCAAGCAGCGTCCGCCCCCCGGGCGGGACCGGCCGGCCCCGCCGGGATCAGCCCTGCTGGAACATGTCCGCGGGGAGCGGCTTCAGCAGCTGATACAGGTCGTCCGAAATCGGTCGGTCCCAGGACGCGATGGTGACCAGGACGCCGTCGCTGCGGCCGAACTGGGCGCAGAACACGCGTTCCTCGCTGACCTTGACCTTCTTCACGATCAGCAGGTCGTCCCCGAGCATCACCGGGAAGTCCTCGGCCGAGACGAACTCGACCGGCTCGTCGTTCTCCAGCGCCGCGAGCAGCTGCCGCACCTCGAAGGGCACGTCGTCGCCGGTCTCCCGGGCGGGCGAACCCTCGGGGAGGTTGCCGATGAACATCGCCGGGCCTCTGCCGCCGAACAGGTCGTAGCGCAGGAAAATCCCCTGGCAGGAGCCGTCCGGGCCGGTCATCATGGCCGCACCGAAGTCACCGGGCCAGTCACCCGGGTCCATCGCGAGCACGTCGAAGTCCGGGCCGGCGGGCTGTCCGGAGCGACGGCGGAGAAAAGACATGGGAACATCGTACGTGTCCGGCAGACCACGCTCGCGAGGTGGGTGGGGCGCCGCCGGGGGACGAGCGGGAGATCGACGCTCAGAGACCAATGTTGACTCTGAGCAACCGTCCGGGCTACGTTCGGTTCAGCACGACAGCCGTTCTGGGTTTCACCCTTCGGGGGGACGGCATGTCGCAACGCGGCCCTACACGCGTTTCCCTCACTGTGCACTTGTCGTGCCGAACCGCCGAGCACCCAGCTTCGTCGTCGCACACAGCACGAACACACAAGCCAACAGTTCCATGCATCACAAGCCAGATCCGCGGGGCCCCGGCCCGTCGCTCCCGTGGATCTGCTCGGGACGCCGCCGCGTGGGGGCGTGCGGGTCCCGAGCATCGGTGCCGTCATCCGAGTCGCTCTCGGCGTCGGCGCCAACCTCCCGGCGACTGCCGGCCCCTCATGGGGCCGGGACCGGCCGACGCACCCCGGTGCGCAGGGGATGACTGGGAGGATGGCCTGGCAGTAGTGCCGGGCCGCACAGCAGGCGCCGTGTCTGGCCGCGTGGGGGCGGTGGGCACGGCGTCTGCCCGTGCTCATACTCTGAGCTGCGTTTGTCTAACAGTCAACAGAAATTCTGACGGGGCACGCTCAATGGATCATCACTTGTGATGTTCGGACCCGAAAGATCGTCTGCGGAGCGGACCCCCGTCGATCGGGGGTCCGCTCCCGCTGTGAACCGCCCGGCGCGCCGCCTCAGGTGAGGTCGAACTCGCCGTCCCGGGCGCCGAGCACGAAGGCCCGCCACTCGCCCGGCGTGAAGACCAGGACCGGCCCGTCCTCCTGGCGGCCGTCCCGCATCCCGATGTAGCCGTCCACGAAGGCGATCTGCACGTCCCCGACGCCCTGACTGCTGCACAGCCACTCCGCCCCGGTGAAGTCCACCCTGGGCTTCCCGTTCGGCGCCAACTCCGGCCGCGCCACGCCGGCCTCCGTATTCGTCCCGCTGCTGGATCCCACTGACCGATCTCCTCCCGACGACGTTCCGGAGCCAGCCTAGCCACACCGCCCGGCCCCGGTCAGCGGGTTGACGAGGACTCCTCCGGGCGGGGACGGACACCGCCGGAGGACGGGTCGAGGCGTGTCCCGACCGGCGGGGGCGGCGGGCAGCTGCCAGAGTGCTGCCAGGGCGCCGCCCGACCGCCCTGCCGGCCCGTGCCACTCGAACGATTCAGCCACCGATCCGGACGCCGATCCATTCACCGGCCCCGCCCACCGGTCCGCCCACTGACCCGCCCAACGATCCATCCACCGGTCCACCCAACGATCCGCTCAAGGGAGCAGCCGATGAGCCGCCGGGACGGCACCCGCGCCGACGTCATCCCCATCTCCGACGCCCCCTCGGCCCACCCCCCGGCACCCCGTACGCCCCCCTCGCCCACCTCGTTGCCCCGGCCGACCCCCGCCCGGCCCGCCGTGCACGGGCGGGTCGGGATCGTCCTGGTCTCGCACAGCCAGGAACTGGCCACCGCCGTACGTTCCCTCGCGCTCGCGTTGACCGGATCCGACTCCCCCGCGCCGGTCGCCGCCACCGGCGGCGACCCATCGGACGGACCGGGCATCAGCGCCGTCCTGGTCGCCGCCGCGACCCGACGGGTGGACCAGGGCCACGGCGTGGTGGTGCTCGCCGACCTGGGCGGGGCGGTCACCACCGTCCGCGCGCTGCTGTCCGACGCGGACGAGCACGGACTGCCGTTCCCCGTCAGGTTCGCCAACGCCCCGTTCGTCGAGGGCGCGGTGGCCGCCACCGCGACCGCCACGGCGGGCGGGGACCTGGCCGCGGTGCTGGACGCGGCGGAGGAGGCCTACCGGCAGTACAAGGGCTGATCTCGCCCGGGCGGGGCCCGGTGGGTCGGGCGGGCGCGGCAGGCTCGGCGGGTGGGCCGCTCGGGCTCAGGGGCGCTCCTTGCCCTCCCAGGTGAAGACCGTCGGCCCCTCGCACTCCAGCGCGTGGCGCAGCCGTTCGTGCTCGGTCTCGATCATCGGCGGCAGCTCGTCCAGCCCGAACCAGCCGACGTCCAACGACTCGTCGTCGTTCACCCGTGCCTCGCCGCCGACCGCGCGGCAGCGGAAGGTCAGCACCAGGTACTGCGTCACATCGCCGTTCGGGTACGTGACCTGCGGCGAGACCGTGACGGAGGCGAGCAGCTCGGGCACGACCACCACCCCGGTCTCCTCCTCGCACTCGCGCACCACGCCGTCGGCGGGCTGCTCGCCCGGGTCGAGGATGCCGCCGACCGGCGCCCACCGGCCGTCGTCGGCCCGGCGGGCCAGCAGCACCCGGTCGCGGTCGTCCAGCACGACGGCGACGACGGCGCTGAGCCAGAGCGGACGGGTACCCACGATGGCGCGGAGCTCGGCGAGGAAGGGGGGAATGGCCATGAACCGCAGCCTATCGGGGCGGTTCCGGGCCGACCCGGTGCGCCCGGCCGGTGTCGGGCCGCAGCAGGGCGAGCACGGTGAGCCCGAGGATGTGCAGGTCGAGCCCGAGCGAGCGGTGCTCGACGTACCAGAGATCGAGTTCGGCCCACTCGGGACGGCTGAGCGGGCGGGGCGTCCGGCCGCGGTCCAGGGCGTGCAGTTGGGCCCAGCCGGTGAGGCCGGGCCGCACCGCGAGTCGGCCGCGCTCTCGGCGGGAGTAGCCCACGACCTGGACGGGGCTGGCCGGCCGGGGACCGATCACCCCCATCTCGCCGCGCACCACGTTCCACAGCCGGGGCAGCTCGTCCAGGCCGGTGCGGCGCAACAGGGTGGTGAGCCGGCCGTCCCCGCCGGTCCGGAAGCGCAGGATCTGGAACTCGCGGCCGTGCCGTCCGGTCCGCGTCTGCCGCTGGAGCACCGGGCCACCGGCGGCGCAGCGGAGCAGGACGGCGATCAGCAGGGCCAGCGGCAGCGCGACGATCGCGGCCAGGGCGGCGACGGCGAGGTCGCCGGCGCGTCTCATGAGGTGGCCACGGCACGATCCGGTCTGCCGCCCATCGCTCCCCCTCCGCGGCGCTTCGAGTCGAGCCGGAAGAACGCATTCACAGTAGAGGCGGGATGAAGCCGTTGTCCGGGAATGGTGAAAGAAGAGGACCAGAGATTGTCAGACTGGACGATATTCAGTCGGTCTGACCAATTTCGCTCGATCTGCCGTTTCGAAATGCCGAGAGCGATCGACATAACGGGTGGGGGCGACGCCCGAACGAAACCCGCCTGCCGCACGGCCGGCACCCCGGCCGGGAGCCGTCAGAGCACGGCGCGGCGACGGTCGCGGAACACGCCGAACGCGATCCGGCCCAGCAGCAGGACGCCGGCGGCCAGACAGCCGGCCACCGCCATCGCCCAGGCCGGCCCGTCACTGTCCGGCACGAACACGGCCACGGCGATGCCGAGCACCAGGCAGGCCAAGCCCACCACGGCCAGCGGGAGCTGGTGGGTGACCAGCGCTCCGCCACTGCACGCGCGAGCCATTCGGGAGGCCCCGTGGAGATGGAAGGGGTCACGGTCCGCATCTGCCATGAGCCCAAGGTACCCCGGGACGGGGCGAGTGGCAGCCCGCAGGGAGTGAAGGGTCGAACACCCTCTGCAACCGGAGAATCCGGGCTGGTCAGGGGCCCACCGAGATCGCCGCGAGGTGTGTCCGAGACGTCGGCGCGGGCATTCCGGCTCCACAATCAGTCCACGAAAAATCCTCGTCCCCCCGGTACAACCATCGGTCCGGTACAGCGGTCTCAATGGCATTGAGTGATCCAGGAGCCGTTCGAGGGTGGGCGTGAACCCCCACCGAGAACAGGAATATCCAGGAGCGGAGCCGCCGCCCCTGGAGTCGGAGGCCGGGCTCCGTCCTCCGGCGGTACCGCCACGCCGCTCGGCGAACGAGGGGGAACCGTGCCGCAGTCCCAGTCCAGTACATCGATCTCCATGGCCCGCGCCCGGCCGGCACCCGGCCTGCGCGCGCTGCCCCCGCCCGCCGGACGGCCCGCCGACCGTCTGCACGGCGGGCTGCTCCACGGCGAACTTCTGCACGACGAGCTTCTGCACGACGAACTTCTGCACAGTGAGCTTCTGCGCAGTGAGCTTCTTCAGGGCGACCATCGACACGGCGAGCCTCGGCATCGCGAGCCTCGGCCCGGCGGGCACCGGGACGGCGGACACCGGGATGTCGGGCACCGGGACGGCGGGGGCCGTCACAGCGGGCACCGGGACGGCGGGGGCCGTCACCGGGCGGCCGGCGGCACGGAACAGCAGGACGCTCGGGGCGAATGGCTGCGGTTCGCCCCCGTCCAGCCGCTGTTCCGGGCCCTGGCCGCCCAGCGACTCGCCGTGCTCGCCTACCACGGGGTGACCGACCACCACTCCTTCGGCGCCCAGCTCGACCGGCTCCAGCGGCTCGCGACACCCGTCTCGCTCGGCGCGGTCCTCCAGGCCGTCACCGAGCGGCGGCCGCTGCCGCCCAGGAGCGTCCTGGTCACCTTCGACGACGCCGACCGGAGCGTGCTCACCCACGCCCTGCCGGCCCTCGACGCCCGGGGCATTCCGGCCACCGCGTTCGTCATCTCGGAGCTCATCGGCACCGAGCGGCCGTTCTGGTGGCACGAAGCCGACTTCCTGGCCCGGCACGGGGGCCGGGCCCGCTCGCTCGACTGCGGACACCCGTCCCAACTGCTCCGGCGACTCAAGGCCATGCCGGACCCGGACCGCCGACGCAGCCTGCACGAGCTGCGGGTCAGCGCCGACCGCCGGCCACCCCGCCAGGAGCAGCTGACCCCGGCCGACCTGCTCGCCCTGCGGGACGGGGGCGTCGCCATCGGCAACCACACCCAGGGGCACCCGTGCCTCGGACGCTGCGACGACGACACCGTGCGCACCGAGATCACCGGTGCCCACGAGGCCCTCACCCACTGGCTGGGCGAACCACCGATCGCCTTCGCCTACCCGGACGGCGGCCACGACGTCCGTGCTGAAACCGTTCTGCAGGAGCTCGGCTACCGCCTCGGCTTCCTCTCCGACCACCGCCTGGGCCCCCGGCTCCCCTCCCATCCCCTCCAGATCAGCCGCCTCCAGGTCGACTCCACCACCAGCACCCGCCGCTTCGACACCATCCTGTCCGGCCTGGAACCCGCCTACCGCCGCTGGCGCCGTCAAGCCGTCGCCTAACGGGGGCACCAGGCCCCACCTGCGCGGACGTACTGGGGGGGGGCCCCAATAAAGGCGGGCCCCACCCCCCCCCCCCACGCCCC
>NZ_JBSHBN010000066.1:0-29721 GCF_053612025.1 Kitasatospora sp. NPDC054768 | reverse complement strand
ACCCCCGGGCCCGGCCGGCACCGCGAAGACCGGGGGTGGCGACTTCACGCGTTCGCTCACGGGGGGCCCCCGCCCAAACGGGGCGCATGTATGGCGGGGGGCCCTAATCCGGGCGCGCGCACCACCGCCGACCCGCTCGCCCCACAGGCACCGGAGGTGCCATCCGGGCACGGCCGCCGCACCCCGCCCGGCCTCCCGCACTCCCCGCACCGGAAAATCGGCCGCGCCGACTTTTCGATTCCAAGATCATGTGAGCAACGAGCCAGTCCGGGCCATCACCCCCGCGTGAGAAGTCGACCAGATCGACTTCTCACGCACTCACGAGGCCGAAGCCGCGCGCCCCCAGGAATGCCGACCCCGCCGACGTCCCGCACGCCCAAAGTTGGCCCCGCGCCAAAATCCGGCCAGCCCGACTTCCCCACACCCACGACCCGATTCTATGCGCGTAGAGGCCGCCCGAAGCCGGCCCCGCGCGCAGCAGCTCGGCATGAGAAGTCGGCCAGGCCGACTTCCCGCGCACCGGGACGGCCTGGGCTGGCGATCAGAAGCCCTCAAGCCGCCGGGCAGCGGAGCCGCAGCCACCCCAGCGCTGCGCAGCGCAGCGCAGGAAGTCGGCCCGGTCGACTTCCCGCGCACGGCAGATCCACGCACCAAAATCCTGCGGGCTTGCGGCCGGACACACCGGGAGCGGTGAAGCCCACCCAAGCGAACGCCGCGTGAGAAGTCGGCCGAGTCGACTTCTCACGCACCAGGCGCGGTCGGGTGGGCGATCAGCAGGCCTCGGGACGGCGGAGCCGTGGCGCCCGAGCGCGGAGCAGGAAGTCGACCGGATCGACCTCCGGCGCGCGCTGCGTCGGTCGGTCGCTCGGCCGCCCGGGGTCAGCCGATGAGGGTGGCGAGAGCGTTGCCCTGGGGGTAGAGGGCGGCGACCGGGGGGAGGTTGGCGGGGGCGCCGGCGTGGAGGACGGTGAGGGTGCCGCCGCCCGTCCGGGTGGGGTCGGCGACGCGGCGGAGGGCCTGGGCGGCCACGGCGTCGGCGGAGCCGTGCAGGGTGAGCCCCGGCGAGGCGGTCGGGGCGACGGCGCCGCGGATGCGGTCGTCGACGAGTTCGTAGTGGGTGCAGCCGAGCACGATGACGTCGGTCCCGACCGGCGTCCGGGCGGCGGCGTCGGCGATGGCGGCGGTGATGGCCTCGTCGTCGCCGTGCTCGACCGCGTCCGCGAGGCCCGGGCAGGCGACCTCGGTGACGTCCGCCGAACCGCCGAAGTCGCGGATCAGCCCGCGCTGGTAGTCGCTGCCGGTGGTGGCCGGGGTGGCCCAGATGGCGACCCGGCCGCCCTGCGCGGCGGCGGGCTTGATCGCCGGGACGGTGCCGATCACCGGAAGCCCGGGCTCCAGCTCGGCCCGCAGGGTGGCGAGCGCGTGCACGGAGGCGGTGTTGCAGGCGATCACCAGCGCGTCGGGTTCGAGCGCGGCGGCGGCCCGGCAGCAGCCGAGGGCCAGCTCCGTTACCTCTTCCGGCGTACGCGGCCCCCACGGCATCGAGGCCGGGTTGGAAGAGAGCACCAGATCCACGTCCGGGCGCAGCTTCCGAAGGGCGGCGGCGGCGGCCAGCAGGCCGATTCCGGAGTCCATCAGTGCGATCTTCACGGGTCAAGACTTTAGTCGATGCGCCCGTCCAGCCCGGTTCTGCGGCAGACTGCCGGGGTGACCGTCCTGCTGTGGATCGCCGCGTTCTCCCTGCTGGTCTGGCTCTGGCTGGCGTGCTGCCACGGTTCGTTCTGGCGCACCGACGTACGGCTGCCGCCGCGTCGCCCGCCGGTCCGCTGGCCGCAGGTGGCGGTCGTGGTGCCGGCCCGGGACGAGGCCCCGGTGCTCCCGGCGAGCCTGCCGACGCTGCTCGCGCAGAAGTATCCGGGGCGGGCCCGGGTGTTCCTGGTGGACGACCACAGTTCGGACGGCACCGGTGCCCTGGCGGCGGAGCTGCGGACGATCGACGGGCTGGAGCTGACCGTCACCATCCCTCCCCCGCTGCCGCCGGGCTGGACCGGCAAGCTGTGGGCGCTGCGGCACGGCGTGGCGCTGGCCGGGCCGGACGTCGAGTACCTGCTGCTGACGGACGCCGACATCGCGCACGGTCCGGATTCGCTGGCCGAGCTGGTGGCCGCCGCCGAGAGCAACGGGCTGGACCTGGTGTCGCAGATGGCCCGGCTGCGGGTGGAGACCGGCTGGGAGCGGCTGATCGTGCCGGCCTTCGTGTACTTCTTCGCCCAGCTGTACCCGTTCCGCCGGAGCAACCGTCCCGGTGCCCGGACGGCGGCCGCGGCCGGCGGCTGCTCGCTGGTGCGGCGCGAGGCGCTGGAGCGGGCGGGCGGGGTGGCGGCGATCCGGGGCGCGGTGATCGACGACGTGTCGCTGGCCCGGGCGGTGAAGTCCGCCGGCGGCCGGACCTGGCTGGGCCTGGCCGACGACGTGGACAGCGTGCGCCCGTACCCGCGGCTGGAGCAGCTGTGGCGGATGGTCTCGCGCAGCGCCTACGCCCAGCTCAGGCACTCGCCGGTGCTGCTGCTCGGGACGGTGCTGGGGCTGGCGCTGGTCTATCTGGTGCCGCCGGTGGCGACGGTGGCCGGGCTGGTGGGCGGGGTGCCGCCGGTGGCGGCCGCGGGCGGGGCGGCGTGGGCGCTGATGGCGGGCACGTACCTGCCGATGGTCCGGTACTACGGGCAGCCGGCCGCGGCCGTGCTGCTGTTGCCGTTTACCGCGGGGCTGTACCTGCTGATGACGGTGGACTCGGCGGTGCGGCACTGGCGCGGCCGGGGCGCCGCGTGGAAGGGCCGGACGTACTCCCGGGCCTGAGAAGTCCCCCGTGCCGAACCCGCTGCGCGGTGGGCCGTCCCGTTCCATACTGCTCGGATGGACCGTCAGCAGATCTCCCGCCTCGCCCATGCCCGCCACCCGGTCGCGGCCCCGCTGGCGGACGAGTCGGTGGCCCGGTTGCTGGACCGCGCCACGGCCGGGACGGAGCGGGGCCGGGCCCTGGACCTGGGCTGTGGTGAGGGCGCCTGGCTGCTCCGGACGCTGGCCGCCCATCCGGGCTGGCGGGCGGTGGGCGTGGATCTGGACGCGGCCGCGCTGACCCGGGCCCGGGAGACCGCGACCGCACTCGGCGTGGTTCGCCGGATCGGCCTGCACCACTTGGACGTACGGGAGTTCACCGCGCGGGAGCCGTTCGACCTGGTGCTGTGCGTCGGCGCCACCCACGCGTTCGGCGGTCTGCTGCCGACGCTCGCCGCGGCCCGCGAACTCCTGGCCCCGGGCGGCCGGTTGCTGGTCGGCGAAGGGTTCTGGCAGCGCGAGCCGTCGCAGCCGGCGCTGGACGGGCTGGGCGCCGCCCGGGAGGACTTCGCGGATCTGGCGACGACCACCGACCGGGTTCTCGCGGACGGCTGGACGCCGGTGTTCGGTCACGCCAGCTCCGAACAGGAGTGGGACGACTACGAGTTCTCCTGGACGGGCTCGCTGGCCGAGTGGGCGCTGGACCACCCGGACCACCCGGGCGCGGCGGCCGCCCGCGAGGCCGCGGACCGGCACCGCACCGAGTGGCTGCACGGCTACCGGGGGACGCTCGGCTTCGTCACGTACCTGCTGCGCCGCGACTGACGACTGACGCGACTGAAGTGACCGGAGCGACCGCGACGGCCGAAGCCGCGGAAGCCTCCGGCTCCGTTGGAGCGTTCGGAGCGGCCGGGTTCCCGCCGCCCCGGCGATCGGCTACTTCGGGATCCGCGCGAGGAAGTCGTCGATCAGCGGGGCGATTTCGGGCAGCTTCTCCTCCAGGGCGAAGTGCCCGGTGTCGAACAGGTGCAGCTCGGCCCCGGGCAGGTCGCGCAGGTAGGCGTGGGCGCCGGCTTCGGTGAAGAACGGGTCGCCCAGGCCCCAGAGCACCAGAGCGGGCGGCTGGTCGGCGCGCAGCCAGGCCTGCCAGGCGGGGTAGAGCTCGACGTTGGAGAAGTAGTCGAGGGCGAGTTCGACCTGGATGTCCTTGCGGCCGGGCAGGTCGAGGAAGTGCTGGTCGAGCGTCCAGCCGTCGGGGGCGACCAGGCTCGGGTCGCCCGTGCCGCCCTCGTACTGGTCGCGGGTGACGTCCAGGGTGAGGATCGAGCGGGCGGCCTGCTCGGCACCCGGCACGCCGCGCTTGTTGGCGATGAACTCCCGCGCCTGGTCGGAGAGTCCCTCCTCGTAGGCGTTGCCGTTCTGGATCACCAGGCCGGTGATCCACTCCGGGTGCCGGGTGGCCAGGCGCAGGCCGACGGGGGCGCCGAAGTCGAAGACGTACAGCGCGAAGCGGTCCAGGCCGAGGGTGAGGCAGAACCCCTCGATCACCTCGGCGAGGCTGTCGAAGCGGTACGTGAAGGTGCCGGGCGCGGGGCTGTCGCTGCTGCCGAACCCGGGGTAGTCGGGGGCTATCAGGCGGTAGCGGGTACCGAGCGCGTCGAGCAGCCGGGCGTACTGGTGGGAGGACGACGGGAAGCCGTGCAGCAGCAGGAGCACGGGCGCGTCTGTCGGGCCGGCTTCGCGGTAGAAGACACGCAGGCCGTCGACGTCGACGTGGCGGTGGTGGACGTGCGGGATCGTCAGCTCGCTCATGCTAACCATTAAACAGCATCTGAACAGTTAGGCAAGGCCCCTGTCCGGCAAACCGCTTGCCGGACAAGGCACATGTGCGAGCTGATCCGATGTCACCGACGTGGCCGGGAGGGCCGGCTCAGTGGCGGTGCTGCCGCTCCTGCTGCACCAGGTGGTCGAGCACCTCGGGCATCGCCTCGACCCCGCCGGCCTGGGTCGGCGAGGTGCGGTACTCGCCCTGGACGACGACCGTCGGCAGCTCGTTGATGCCGTAGCGGGTGAAGGCGGCGGCGGCCCCGTCGACCGACCGGCCCACCGCGGCCGAGCGGTAGGCCCGTCCGAACGCCTGGGCGTCGACGCCGTTGCGCACGGCCCAGTCGGTGGCGGTGGCCTCGGTGGTGAGGTCGATCCCCTCGTTGTGCACGGCGCGGAACACGCTGGCCTGGAGGCGGCCGACCAGGCCGAGCCGGTCCAGCGCGTAGTACAGCCGGGCGTGGCCGCGTTGCACGGCCTCGTCCTGGCTGCCGGGCCAGACGGCCGGGACGCGGCGCAGCACGACATCGGCGCGGTGCTTCTCCGCCCAGGCCTGCAAAGGCTGTTCGAGCGCCTGGGAGTGGCCGCAGTCGTACCAGAAGAATTCGACCGCCTCGGTCCGGGCGCTCACGCGCACCGGTTGCGGGTGGTCGAGTTCGACGAACTTGGCGCCCTCGGCAGGGGGTTGGTGGGACATCGCGCCGGCCTGGACAGGGGACGCGGCAATCCCGACGGCGACGGCGAGCAGGACGGTGGACCGCAGCAGCGACTTCGAGTTCACACCGGGCAGTGTGCTGGCGACGGTTCGCTACCGGCCGGTTGCTGCGGCGCAGGCAGGGCCGGATTCGCTCGATCGGCGCACCCGGGCCCGCGCCCGTTGACGGGACGGACCACCCGACAGGGCCAACAGAACCGACGTACTCGGCGGGCCCACGGGACCGGGGTGCGCGGCGGGTCAGCCGGCGGCCTCCGGGCCCGCCGTCCACACCTCGGCGACCAGGTGCTGCCAGGCGTCCACGACGGCACCCAGCTCGAAGTGCTCCAGCGCGTGCGCCCGGGCCGCCGCGCCCAGGCCCGCCCGGTTGACCGCCAGCACCTTGCCCAGCGCCTCGGCGAGGGCGAGCGGGTCCCCGGGGGCGACCAGCGCGCCGGTCGCACCGTCCCGGACCACCTCGCGCACCCAGCCGACGTCAGTGGCCACGGCGGGCACCCCGGCCAGCGCCGCCTCGATCAGCGCGCCGGGCACGCCCTCGCTGTCACTGGTCAGCAGCAGCGCGTCGGCGGCGCGGTAGAGCGGGGCCGGGTCGGACAACGGGCCGAGGAAGTGGGCCCGGGCGGCGGCCGGGTGGCGGGCCAGCGTCTCGCGCAGCGGCCCGTCCCCGGCGACGGCGAGCCGGACGTCGGGCAGCCGGTCGAGCACGTCCAGGGCGAGGTCGAGCCGCTTCTCGGGAGCTATCGCCCCGATCCAGGCGACCAGCAACACATCGGCCGGCAGGCCCAGCGCGTGCCGCGCGGCCCTCCGGTCGTCCCGGCCGTCGGCTGGCGGATAGCTCTCCGCGGCACGGGAGTTGGGGATCACGTGGACCTTGCCCTCGGGCAGCCGGAACTGCTCCTCCAGAACGACGCGCGCTTCGTCGGTGAGGGTGGTGACGGCGGCCGCGCGGTGCATCAGCGCGCCGCCGCGCACCCGGCGCAGCCGGTTGGCGGTCCAGTAGCGCGGGTGGCCGACCGAGACGTAGACGAAGGGCGTCCGGGTCCCGGCCAGGGCGAGGGCGCAGGCGGCCAGGGTGTCCGAGCCGTGCGCGAGCACCACGTCGGCGGCGCGCGAGGCGGCGCGCAGCGCCCGCAGGGTGCTCGGGTGCAGCCGCCCGGGGCCCAGCACGGCGGCGGAGCGCAACCCGGGGGCGGCGGAGCAGTCCACGGAGGCCCCGCCGGCGGAGTCGGGGCCCCGGTCGGTGGAATCGGTGGCCCGGCCCGCGGAATCGGAACCCCCGTCCCCGGAGCCGGAGTCGGGACCCGGATCCGCGCAGTCCCGCCTCGACTCGACGGGGCCGGGGTGGACGGCCGGATGCGGGGCGAGGGCGCACAGTGCGGAGGACTGCCCCCGACGGCCGAGTTCCCGGTGGAGGTCACGGGCGAAGTTCTGTGCGCCGCCACGGCGTGAGTCGCTGATCAGATGCAGGACACGCGGACGGTTTCCGGCCGGATCGGCCGACAAATGGTCGGGCATGGACCGACCTTGGCACAGTGCTCCGTCCGGTACATCCCCTTCGCGCAACCTGATGGTGGCCCATCCGCCCGCACTTGTACACCCGATGTGCGCCACGGGGCCGCCGTCGTGCGCCGGATGCGACCACTGTGCGCCCCGCCTCGCCCCCTGCCGCGCTCCGGTTCACCCCGTCGCGCCGGGTCGGCGCCGTCCCGGGTCGGCGCGTGCCGGTGTCACATGCGCTTTCTCCCAGCGTGGTTGAGCCGGGTGTTCGACCGCCGAAAGGCCGGTACGCGGAGCGCCCCCACCCCGCCCGGCCGGTCGGGGCCGGGCCCCGCGGCGGTTACCCGATTCGGGTGAACGCGGTTGGACCTCGACCCGGGCCGCTCGGCAGGATGTCCGGCCGGGGGCGGCACCCGCCGTGCCGCCCCATCTCCCCCTTCCTTGTACGGATTTGGAGTAACCCGGTGTTCAAGGGATTCCGCAGCTTCCTGCTGCGCGGAAACGTCGTGGACCTCGCGGTCGGCATCGTGATCGGCGCGGCCTTCACCGCGGTCGTCACCGGGTTCGTCAGCGCCTTCCTCACCCCGCTGGTCGGCGTCGCGTCCGGTGCCGTCGGCGACTTCACCCAGAAGACCTTCGACGTGGCCGGCACCCGGTTCCCGTACGGCCTCTTCGTCAACGCGGTCATCGGTTTCGTGCTGACCGCGGCCGTCATCTACTTCGCCGTGGTGCTGCCGGTCGGCAAGCTCCAGGCCCGCTTCGAATCGGCCAAGCCCGCGCCGGCCTCGAAGGTCGACTGCCCGGAGTGCCTGAGCCCGATCCCGGCCGCCGCGACCCGGTGCTCCTTCTGCACCTCCGAGGTCGGCAAGCCGACCCTGCCCGCGCAGGCCCAGGCGCTGCAGTCGCACTGACCGCCGGGACCGGGCCGGCACCCGTCCGACACCGGGTCGGAACCCGGGCGGCCCCTGGCCGCCGGCGCAGGTCACGGGCCAACGGCGCAGGTCACGGGCAGGTCGCAGGCCTGAATCGAACGCCCGGAGAACTGACGGGAATTTTATTCCCGAAACATTCACGAGCCTCCGCCGCCCCCACGGCGGGGGCTCGAATGCGCCCGCGCACGCCCGGTCCGGAAAAAGTTTCTCCGCAGGGCCCCCGACCGTCCACCGGCCGGTCACCACAAGGCCTTCCGGCGACTCCGTCCGGCGACCGTTCGACCACTGACGGGGCGCCAAGGTTGTCCGGAACCGGACGCCGGAATGTCCGTCTTTCCTACTTTCGAAACCTTTGTGCGAGCGAAGACTGTGTAAACACTCGAACTGCTCCCCCTCCCGCTCTCCTCAGCAGGCGCGTTGTGGGCTTACCGTATGGCCCATGACCTCGCCCCGCTCCTACGACGGAGTCGGCTACCCCTCTCCGTCCTTCTCCTCCGGCACGCCGATCTACGACAGCCTCGTGGCTGAGCGCGGCGTCCCCCAGATCGCGCCCATCAACGTGCCGGCCGCCCTGCCGCCGGCACTGTCGTCCGGTTACGGATCCGGCCCCGGCCAGTCCTACGAGAACCGCTACGGCAACGGGTACGAGAACGCCGGCAGCAACCTCCCCGCGCTGCCGCCCGCCCGCCTCGCCCTGGGCCCCGGCCCGAGCAGCGGTCCCTCCGCCGGCCCCGCCACGGCGTACATCCCCGCGCAGCCCGCGCCGGCGTACGCCGCTCCCCAGCCGCCGGTCCCCGGCTACGGCGCCCCCCAGCCGTACCAGCGACCGCAGCCCGGCGCCCCCGCCCCCGCCTTCGCCCAGGCCACCGGCGGCGGTTACCAGCCGACCGGCGGCCAGAGCTTCGGCGGCCAGAACACCTTCATCGGCGCCCAGGGCGGCCAGCAGACCTTCGGCGCGCAGCAGCCCGGCGGCCAGGGCGGTTTCGGCCAGGGCCAGCCCGCCGGTCCGCAGAGCTTCGGCGGCCAGCAGTCCTTCGGCGGGCCGGGCGCCGGCGGCCCCGGCCTCCAGGGTCAGGGCGGCGACCAGTCCTTCGGCGGCGCCCAGCTGCGCCCGGCCATGGCGCCGGTCCGCCCGATGCAGCCGCAGCGCCCGGGCCCGTACGGCGAGCCCGGCCAGTTCCAGGGCGGCTACCAGCCGCAGGGCCAGGGTTACTGAGCCACTGCCGCCCCGAGGCCGTCCCCCACACGGCCCGAACCCGCACCACCTGAGCACCACCCGGCGCCCCGTGCGCCGGGCGAACGGAGAAACGGGTCATCCACGGACCGCCCGGCACGCCCCCACGGCGTCCGGGCGGTCCGTGCGCATCCGGGGTCCCTCCCTGCGGGCCGGGACCGGCTGGCAGGATGGGGGAATGCAGCTCACCGGACTCCACGTCTACCCCGTCAAGTCGATGTACCGCCTGAGCCCGGACACCGCCGTGGTCCAACCGTGGGGCCTGGCCGGAGACCGTCGCTGGATGCTCGCCGACGCGACCGGACGGTTCGTCAGCCAGCGCGAGAACGCGGCCCTCGGACAGGTCCGCGCCGAACTGCTGCCCGAGGGCGCCCTCTGCCTGACCGCCCCGGACGGCTCCCGGATCGAGGTCGCCGCCCCCGCCGTCGCGGCCGGCGACCCGCTCGCCGACGTCGAGGTCTGGGGCACCCGATTCCACGCCGCCGAGGCCGACAAGGAGACGCACCAGTGGATCGCCGAGCACCTCGGCGACTACCGCCTGGTGCACTTGGACGACCCGCGCGCCCGGCCGGTCGACCCGGAGTACGGCCGGCCCGACGACAACGTCTCGATGGCCGACGGCTTCCCGCTGCTGCTCACCACCACCGCCTCCCTGGACCGGCTCAACGAGCTGATCGCCACCGAGAACCCCGACGGCCACGAGACCCTGCCGATGGAACGTTTCCGCCCGAACGTGGTGGTCGGCGGCGCCGAACCGTGGGCCGAGGACACCTGGAGCAGGATCCGGATCGGCTCGGTCACCTTCAAGGTGGTCAAGCCCTGCGGCCGCTGCGTGATCACCACCACCGACCAGGAGACCGGCGAGCGGCGCGGCAAGGAACCGCTGCGCACCCTGGCCCGCCACCACCGGCTGCTGCGCAAGGCCGCGTTCGGGCAGAACCTGATCCCCGAACGGCCGGCCGGCATGGAGGGCGACGCGCTCGGCACGCTGCGGCTGGGCGACGAGGTCGAGGTGCTGGAGGACGGGGCGCACTGGCCTGCCGACGGGCGCTGAGCGCGTGGGCGCTTGGACGCGTGGACGGGCGGGCGGCACCGGGAATCCGCGGGGCGGGCCGCGCCGACCGCCCGCGCCGACTGCCCGCGCCGGCCGCCGTTCCAACCTCCCGTTCCAACCTCCCGTTCCAACCTCCCGTGCGACTTCGCGAGCCGACCCGAGCGGAACCACCTCTGTGCGCGCTCGTTGAAACAAGTGGTCGGAACCTGTGGCGGCGCTGAACGCTACCGGTGTCCGCGCGACCGCGGGCGGCCGGACCACCCACGTGGGCGCGCTACGGTGGGCGGACGGCCCGCGCACCCCCGCGCGTACGGCCCGTTGATCGCCGGCTCGACGAAGGTGGGGACGACAGACCGTCATGGCTGAGCACAGGGTCCGAGTCACCCAGGACAGCGCATCCCGCTGGCGTCGCCGCGCGGGAGAGTACGACACGCTCGCGGAGGCCCTCGCCGCCGCCGAACCCGGCGACACCGTGACCGTCCGTCCGGGCACCTTCCGGGAGAACGTGCTCCTGGACAAGCCCGTGACGCTGGTCCCGGCCCAGGGGCCGGGGACGGTCCGGATCGACCCGCCCTCCGGCGTGGCGCTCACCGTGACCGCCGCCGCGACCGTACGCGACCTGGTCGTCGAGGGCGGCGACAGCTCCACCCCCGCCGTTCTGGTCACCGGGCCGGAGGCGACACCCTCCTTCAGCGGCTGCCGGATCGAGACCCGCTCGGCCACCGGGATCGAGATCACCGACGGCGCCCGGCCGACCCTGCGCGGCTGCGTGGTCACCAACCCGGGCGGGCTCGGGCTGCGGCTGCGCGGCGCGGGCACCGCCGCCGCCTTCGAGGACTGCGAGGTCGCCGCCGCCGGACAGGCCGGACTGGCGGTCCTCGGCGGCGCCACCGCGGCCCTGGACCGCTGCCGCGTCCACCACGCCTCCGGTGCCGGCGTCCTGCTCTCCGACCCCGGCAGCGCGGCCGAGCTGACCGGCTGCGAGATCTACGAGATCCGCGGCAGCGGCGTGCAGGCCGAGGCGCAGGCGGGCGGGCGGCTGGTCGACTGCGAGATCCACCGGGTCACCGGCAACGGCCTGACCCTGGACGGCGAGGCCGAGCTGGTGCTCACCGGCTGCCGGGTGCACGACCTGCCGGAGAACGGCGCCGACCTGCGCGGACGCGCCCGGCTGAGCCTCGCGAACAGCACCGTCCGGGACTTCGGGCGCGGGGCGCTTTCGGTCTGGGACCAGGGCACCGAGGCCGTCGCCGAGTCCTGCCAGATCCACAGCTCGACCGGCGAGTACCCGGCACTGTGGGTCAGCGACGGCGCCCGGCTGACCCTCACCGACTGCTCGCTGCACGACCTGCCGGACGCCCTGTTCGTCCTCGACCGGGACTCCGCCGCCACCGCCGAGGGCTGCTCGTTCAGCCGGATCCGCAGTTCGGCGGTCTCGGTCAGCGGCGGGGCCACCGTCTCCCTCGCTTCCTGCCGGGTGCAGGAGGCGGGCACCGGGCTCTGGTTCCGCGACCACGGCAGCGGCGGACTCCTCACCGACTGCGAGATCTCCGACGTGGCCACCGGCGTGATCGTCACCAAGGGCGCCGACCCGGTGCTGCGCGACTGCACCGTACGGGCCAGCACGGACGCCGGGGTGTACGTCTCGGCGCAGGGGCGGGGCACCTTCGAGGACTGCCGGGTCTCCCAGGGCAAGGGCTTCGGCTTCCACATCATCGACGGCTGCCGGACCCAGCTCATCCGGTGCCGGGCGGAGCACAACCAGCGGACCGGGTTCGAGTTCTCCGAACCGGGGCCGGTCACGGAGGGGTGCATCTCGGACGACGTCGCGGCCGCTCCGGCGCCGGCCGCCCCCGGTGGCGGTGCGGGACCGGGGCCCGGGCGCGGGTCCGGACCGGCGTCCGGGCGCGGGCCGGGGCTGGGCTCGTCCTTCGGACCCCCCGACGTACCGGCGCCGCGCACGGCCCAACTGGCCTCGGTGGCACCGGTGTTGGCACCGCCCGCGGGCGGCTCGGCGACCATCTCGCCGATCCCGGACTGTCGGCCGGCCGAGGAAGCGCTCGCCGAGCTGGACTCCCTGGTCGGACTGGCCACGGTCAAGCAGGAGGTGCGCACGCTGATCGACCTGATCTCGGTCGGCCGTCGCCGCCGCCAGGCCGGACTCAAGGCGCCCTCGCTGCGCCGGCACCTGGTCTTCACCGGGGCACCGGGCACCGGCAAGACCACCGTCGCCCGGCTCTACGGCGAGATCCTCGCCTCGCTCGGGGTGCTCCAGCGCGGGCACCTGGTCGAGGTGGCCCGGGTGGACCTGGTCGGCGAGCACATCGGCTCCACCGCGATCCGCACCGCGGCCGCCTTCGACCGGGCACGCGGCGGGGTGCTCTTCATCGACGAGGCGTACGCGCTCGCACCCGAGGACGGGGCACGGGACTTCGGGCGCGAGGCGATCGACACCCTGGTCAAGCTGATGGAGGACCACCGGGACGAGGTGGTCGTCATCGTGGCGGGCTACACCGCCGAGATGGAGCGCTTCCTCTCCGCCAACCCCGGTGTCTCCTCCCGCTTCTCCCGCACCATCGGCTTCCCCGACTACACGGCGGACGAACTGCTGGAGATCGCCAGGGCGCAGTGCGCCGAACACGAGTACGCGCTCTCCGAGGACACGGAGAAGTCGCTGCTGGAACACTTCGGCGGGCTGGAGCGCGGGCCCAACTTCGGCAACGGGCGCACCGCACGGCAGGTCTTCGAGACCATGGTCGAGCGGCACGCGGTGCGGATCGCCCATCTCGCGAACCCGTCCACGGAGGAACTCCAGCTGCTCGTCCCGGCCGACCTGCCGACGGCGCCGCTTCCGTAGCGGCGGCGGCTGGGGCAGGGAGCAGGCCGGCAGCGTCGCGGTAGGGGAACTCGTCGGCCGCGCCGGGCCGTTGAGGCGGACATGGGTGTGCTGCTGACGGGCGCGGCGGGCGGGTTGCTGCTGCCGGCCGGACTGGTCGTGATGTTCTTCCTGGGCGCGGTGGTGCGGCGGCTGCGCGCCCGCCCGACGGCGGAAGCGGGCGGCGGACGCGGTGCGGGTGCGACCGCCACGGAGGAACTGCACGCGCTGCTCTACCCGGGCAAGCGGGTGCAGTTGGAGCAGCGGCGGGTCGAACTGGTACTGCGGGACGACGAGCACGACGGCGCACCGAAGCGTACGGGGATCGACCTCGCAGGCGGCCGGGCGGTCATCCGGCGGTGACGGCCTCGGGCCTCAGGTTGACAGCCGAGGGCGGACAGCCGACAGACAACAGATGTCAGATAACAGATGATGAAATCTGTCGGCTGACAGTTGTCATCCGTCGGCCCTCGACTGTCCGCCCGCCGGCCTCAGCCCACCCAGGCACCGCCCGCGAGGAAGGACTCCAGCGCCGCCCGGTACGGCGCGATGTCGATCCGCTCGCCCGCCAGCCAGTCGTCGGAGTAGTACTTGTCCAGGTAGCGGTCCCCCGGGTCGCAGATCAGGCCGACCACGCTGCCCGTCCGCCCGTCCGCGCGCATCTCGGCGACGATCCGCAGCGCACTCCACAGGCCCGTCCCGGTGGAGGCACCCGCCTTCTTGCCGAGCACCCGCTCCAGCACTCGTACGGCGGCGATCGACGCGGCGTCCGGCACCCTCATCATCCGGTCGATCGCCCCCGGGACGAAGCTCGGCTCCATCCGCGGCCGTCCGATGCCCTCGATCCGCGAGCCGCTCTCGCAGACGGCGTCCGGGTCGTGGTGCACCCAGCCGTCGAAGAAGCAGGAGTTCTCCGGGTCCGCGACGCAGATCCGGGTGTCGTACTGCATGTAGTGGACGAACCGGGCGATGGTCGCCGAGGTGCCGCCGGTACCGGCGGTGGCCACGATCCAGGCCGGCTCGGGGTGCGGCTCCAGGCGCAGCTGGGCGAAGACCGACTCGGCGATGTTGTTGTTGCCGCGCCAGTCGGTGGCCCGCTCGGCATAGGTGAACTGGTCCATGTAGTGCCCGCCCGTCTCCTCGGCGAGCCGGGCGGAGACCTCGTACACCTCGTCCGAGCGCTCGACCAGGTGACACTCACCGCCGTGGAACTGGATCAGGTCGATCTTGGCCTGGCTGGTGCTCTTGGCCATCACGGCGATGAACGGCACGCCGATGAGCTGGGCGAAGTACGCCTCGGAGACGGCGGTGGAGCCGCTGGAGGCCTCGATCACCGGCTTTCCGGGCCGGATCCAGCCGTTGCAGAGCCCGTAGAGGAAGAGCGAGCGGGCCAGGCGGTGCTTGAGCGAGCCGGTCGGGTGGGTGGACTCGTCCTTGAGGTAGAGGTCGATCCCCCACTGAGCGGGCAGCGGGAAGCGCAGCAGGTGGGTGTCGGCGGAGCGGTTGGCGTCGGCCTGGACCTTGCGCACCGCCTCCTTGAGCCAGGCGCGGTACTCCGGGTCGGAGCGGTCGACGTCGACGGTCGGCTCGATGCCGGGCTCGATGCGGGGGTGGGTTCCGCGCTGGGTGCTCATGGTCGCTGTCTCCCTCGTAGTGACCCCCCACTGCTCACTACGAGTGTATGAGAGTCACGATAAGTGACGGTTTTCGCAGTCCCAGCTTCCGCTTATCGCCTTGATCGCCCTGTCGCCCTCGATCGCCGTCAGGGCAGAACCGGCACCGACTGCGGATCCGCCAGGTACGGCCCCCAGCCCAGCTCGGCCGCGCCCGCCAGCGCGCCGTGCGCCAGCTCCGCGCCGACGATCGGCACCCGGCCGCTGCGCCCCCACAGGCTGCGCTCGGCGACCACCGACCGCAGCCGGTCGGGCGCGGCCTCCAGCAGGTGGAGGTGCAGCCCGCTGAGGACCACCCGGTCGGGGTTGAGGATGTTGGCGACGCCCGCCAGGCCGAGCCCGAGCCGGTCGATGACGTGCTCCACCGCGGCCCGCGCCCGGTCGTCCGTCGCGGCTGCCCGGCACAGCTCGCGCGCCTGGTCGAGCAGCGGGCGCCCCGGCTCCGGGGTGAGTCCGGCGGCGGCGAACAGCGCGTCGGGGTCGGTCTCGGAGTTGAGGCAGCCCCGGTTGCCGCACTTGCACGGTCGGCCCTGCGGGTCGACGGTGAGGTGGCCGACCTCCAGGGCCAGGCCGGCGCTGCCGGTGTGCAGGTGGCCGTCGATGACGAGCGCGCCACCGACGCCGCGGTGGCCGGACGTGACGAAGAGCAGGTGGCGGGCGCCTCGGCCGGCACCGTGCCGGTACTCGGCGAGCGCGGCCAGGTTGGCGTCGTTGGCGATCGCGGTGGGCAGCGGGCGCATCGCCCTGGGACCGTGGTCGGCGCGTCCGACCTCGACGTCGTACAGGTCGGCGACCGGGGTGCCGCTGGGCCACGCGAAGTGCAGCGCGGCGAGGGCGGCGCCGTCCGGCTCGGTGACCGGGTTGGGCAGCGCGAGGGCGGCACCCAGACAGCGACGGTCGGTCGCGCGGGCCAGCTCGGCGCCCGCCACGGCGACGGCGCGCAGCATCCGGACCGGGTCGGTGGCGGCGGGCAGCGGCAGATGGACTGGCGGGTCGAGCAGTCCGCCGAGGCCGGCCAGGGTGACGCTCAGTCCGTCGGCGTGGATCTGCCCGGCGACCACGACCGGGCCCTGCGGGTCGATCGCGAGCCGGTGCGAGGGGCGACCGCGGCCCCCGCCCGCCGGGCGCGAGTCGACGGTGATCAGGCCGAGCGCCTCCAGTTCGGCGGTGACCGCGCCGGCCGTGGCCCGGGTGACGTCCAGTGCCCGGGTGAGCGCCGAACGGGTCGGCGTCTGGCCGGTGTGGATCAGCGAGAGCGCAGGACCCAGCAGCGTCCGGCCCCGGTCGGGCGCGGCGCGGCGGTGACCGTCGCGCTGCGCGTCGGAGTCGGTTCCGGTACCGGGCCTCGGGCTTGATGGTGAGAGCTGCACGCCCCTATCGTGACTTTGTGTCGCTTCGAAACAAAATCGGTCCACTCGCGCGCCCGAACCATCATCCCTCCTCCCAGTCTCGCAGCACACCCCCGGCGGCCGACAGCCCCTGGGGGGCCGCACGTGTCGCCCTCACCGCGTTCTTCGCCATCGACGGCTTCCTCTTCGCCGCCTGGGTCGTCCGGATCCCCGACATCCGCAGGCAGGTCGACGCCTCGCACAGCGCCCTCGGGCTCGCCCTGCTCTGCCTCTCCATCGGCGCCGTCCTCACCATGCCGATGATCGGCCGGCTCTGCCTGCGGTACGGCTCGCGCCCGGTCACCGTCGGCTCGCTCGCCCTGCTCAGCCTCGCCGTCCTGCTGCCCGCCCACGCCCACTCGGTCACCGCGCTCGGCGGGGTGCTGCTGCTGTTCGGCGCGGGGTACGGCGGGGCCAACGTCGCGATGAACAGCGCCGCCGTCGACCTGGTCGCGCAGCTGCGGCGGCCCGTGATGCCCAGCTTCCACGCCGGGTACAGCTTCGGCGGGCTGGCCGGCACCGGGGTCAGCGGACTGCTCGCCGGCCCGCTGAGCACCGCGTGGGCGCTCGCCCTCAGCGCCGCGCTGGGCATGGCCGTCACGGTCGGCGCGGGAATCGTCCTGCTGCGCAGCCCGGCGGCGGCAGCCGTCGCACCGCATCGTGCGGGCCGCGCGGGCCGTGCCGCGGAGTCGTCCGGCACCGCGACGGCGGATGCCGGCTCGGCCCGCGCCCGCACCCGGCTGCTCGTCCTGCTGCTCGGCCTCACCGCGCTCTGCACCGCATACGGCGAGGGCGCGGTCGCCGACTGGGCCACCCTCCACCTCACCGACGACGTCCGGGCGAGCTCCGTGGTGGCCGCCACCGGCTACGGCGCGTACGCGTTCGCGATGGCCGGCGGGCGCGTCGGCGGCACCTGGCTGTCCATCAGGCTCGGTCAGACCCGGCTGATGCTGCTCGGTGGGCTGACGGCGGCCGTCGGCATGCTGATCGCCGCCCTGGCACCGGTGGTGCCGGTCGCGATCTGCGGGTTCGTCCTGGTCGGCCTCGGCCTGGCCAACCTCTTCCCGCTCGCCATCGCCCGGGCCGGCGAGGCCGGTGGGCCGCAGGGCGTCGCGTTCGCCTCCTCGCTCGGCTACGGAGGGATGCTGATCGGCCCGGTGGTGATCGGTTTCCTCGCCGACGCCGCCGGACTGCCGCTGGCCCTCACCACCGTGACGCTCGCGGCCACGGTGGCGGCGCTCCTGCCGCTGTCGGTCGGGCGGCGGGTGACAGCCGACGGATGACAGATGACAGATGATGAAATCTGTTATCCGTCATCCGCCCTCCGCCATGTGACAGGATGCGGGGCCATGACGAGCAGCGAAGGCTTCCGGGTACTGCGGGCGAGCGAGCGCCCGGCGACGGCGTGGCTCAACGGCGGCGGCGTGACCAGGGAGGTCGCCGGGTTCCCCGCCGGAGCCGGGCTGGACGCCTTCGACTGGCGGGTCAGCCTCGCGGACGTCGCCTCGGCCGGGCCGTTCTCCCCGTTTCCCGGGATCGACCGGGTGATCACCCTGGTCGAGGGCCCCGGCATGGCACTCACTGTCGACGGCACCGAGCGGCTGGTCGACGCGCCGTTCCGGCCGTTCGCCTTCTCCGGCGACGCCACCACCGACTGCCGCCTGCTGGCCGGCCCGGTGGTGGACTTCAACGTGATGACGCGCCGCGGGCGGGTCCAGGCCACGGTGGAGCCGGCCACCATGGCCACCGCGGTCGACGTCCCGGTCGGAGGCACCGGCCTCCTGGTCTGCCTCGCCGGCACGGCCTCCGTCGACGGTGTCGAACTCACCCGCTACGACGCCGCGTTGCTCCATGCCCCGGGCACATACGCGCTGCACCCGAACGGCACCACCGCCGTCGTCGGCTTCCGCACCACCCCCTGACAGCGGGCAGGCCGGCGGGCGGACGGGCCGACACGCCGGCAGCCGCCGCACCCTCGCACCGGCACGGAACGGCGCTCCCGCCTCCCGGAACACCCGGAGGCAGGAGCGCCGTCACCAGCCCGCCGTCGGACTCACCCGCAGAGCACCGGTGTGGCGTGCGCCGGGTCCAGGGCGTTGGTCACCAGGTGCAGCGCCGTCGGCGAGAACGCGATCCCGACGTGTTCCACCAGCGAGACCGGGCAGTGCCCCTGCACCACCTCGTTGTCGACGCCCGGGCCGCTCAGGAACTGGGTCCGCCACGGGGTGACGACCTCGTCGAGGACCGTCGAGACCACGGTGTAGCTCACTCCCGGCACGGTGTCCGGCCGGGAGGCCATCACCTTGTTGAAGTCGGAACCCACCGCCTGGTCCCGGCAGGCCTGGCAGACCGTGAAGATCAGGTCCGCGACGCCCGGGAAGTACGGCACCAGGTTGGTGATCCCGTCGAGCGTCGTGCCGTGGTTGGACGGCGCCAGCCCGACCATCCTGCCGACCTTGGAGGCGCCGCCGAGGAACTTGAGGTAGTAGTTCGGCATCATGCCGCCCTGGGAGTGCCCGACGATGTCGACCTTGGCGGCACCGGTCGCGTTCCGCACCAGGTCCACGAACCGGGCGAGTTGGGCCGCCGATTCCGGGACCGGCCCGAGGCCGCCGATCGGCAGCAGCAGGCCGCTGCCGCTGGAGGTGATGCCGGGAATGGTCCCGTAGTCGAGGGCGAAGACGCAGTACCCGAGGCTCTTCAGCAGCGGGGAGAGCGCCAGCCAGTTCTCGTAGCGGTTGGCGAAGGTGCCGTGCACCAGGACGACCGAGTCGGGGTGCGCGGTGCTCGGCCGGCAGGTCCAGTCGTTGGCGCCGGGCGGTGAGGCCACCGTGTCACCGTCGGGCGGCAGTTCGGCGGATCCGTCAGGCGTTGCGGTCACGGCAGCGGCAGCCGGCGCCGAAGGGGACGTGGCGGCGCCCGCCGGCGACGCCGTCGCCCCGACCAGCAGCGCCCCCGCCAGCAGCAGGACACCCAGAGCGCCACCGGCCCTGCCGCGCACGGGAGTTGCGGGGAAGCGGAGAAGTGGGGTTCTCAACTGTTGCCTCCACAGCGGAAGTTTGTTACCAACAGGTAACCCGAGGGCTCCATCATGCGGTCGCCCCTCCGGCCCGGCCCTTGGGCGTCCCCCAGACCTGGACGGTGTTCTCTGTGACCGGTCACAACGCACCCCACTGCCCGCCCCCGAACACCTCCGACCGGCCGCCGGACTGGCGCGTCCCGGCGATCGGCGGGCTCCCGGCCGACCAGCGACTGCTCGGCGGCGCGCGGGAGCTGGCCGAGACCGTGGTCGCCGCCCTGGCGGAGCGGGTGCCGGCCTACCGCCGGATGCCCCGCGAGCAACTCACCGGCGAGCTGACCCGGGACACCGAACGCCGCATCCGCGCCCTCGCCCACACCGTACGGACCGGGGTCCCCGCCCCCGCCGAGGAGTTCACCGCCGTCCGGGAGGCCGCCGCCCGGCGCGCCGAGGAAGGCCTGCCGCTGGACGCCGTGCTGCTCGCCCACCACCTCGGCCTGGAGGTCTGCTGGGAGTTCGTGACCCGGCACGCCCGGGACGGCGACGCCGCCGACCTGCTCGTTCTCAACCGGCTGCTGCTCGACCAGCTCCGCCGGGCCGCCACCGCCGCCGGGGCGGGCTACCTCGACGGCCGGCACCCGACCACCGACCGGCGCGGCGCCACCCGGCGCTCCCTGCTCGGCGCGCTCCTCGCGGGCACCCCCGCCGACGAGGCCGCCGGCCGCGCCGGGCTCCGGCTGCCCACGGGGTACGCCGTGCTCTGCCTGTCCGTCGCCGACCATCCCGACGAGCGCTCCCCCAGCGTCGACCCGGGCATCGCCGCCCGCCGCAAGCTCCGCCGGTTCGAGGCCGAACTCGACCACCGCACCCGGCAGTCGGCACTCACCGCACTCACCCCCACGGGCGGCCTGGTGCTCGTCCCGTTCGGGCCGTCACCCGGTCCGGACGGGGACGATCCCGACGAGGCGCCCTGGCCGCTGCTCGCCGCCACCCTCGCCGCGGCGGCCCGCGCGGCCGGCGCCCCGGTACTGGCCGGGGCGGCCTCCGCGGCCCCCGCCGAGGTGCCCGGCGCGGCCGCCCTCGCCCACGAAGTCCTGGACGTGGCCCGGGCGTTCGGCCGGCCTCCGGGCCTGCACCGGTTGGACGACGTCCTGCTGGAGTACCAGCTCACCCGGCCCGGCCAGGCCCGCTCCCGGCTCGCCGCTCTGCTCGAACCGCTGGCCGACAGCGGGGAGTTGCTCATCACCCTGCGCACCCACCTGGCCGGGGGCCTGAACCGCCGGCACACCGCGAGTGCCCTGCACCTGCACCCGAACACCGTCGACTACCGGCTGCGCCGGATCGCCGCGCTGACCGGTCTGGATCCGACGCGCCCCGCCGACATCCCGCGGATCACCGCCGCCATCACCGCCCGCACCGCCGAACAGGCCTCCCTCGCGGGGTAGTTCAGGCCGCTCGCGAGTTCAAGGCGCTGCACCGGGCGGAGGGCGCCGGCCCCTTCGCGGGCGACGTCAGCCCGGCTCCCCCGGCAGTCGCAGGTCCCAGCCGACCAGGGCGCGCAGCTGCTCCGCGGTCACGCCGTCCGGCACCGGCTGCGGAGCGTCGTGGCGCAGCGGCGGCTGCCAGCCCTCGTCCTCGGTCCAGCGGCGCACCACCTTCGCCGGCGCCCCGGCGACCACGCTGTGGTCGGGCACCTCACCTCGCACCACGGCCCCCGCCGCGACCACCACGTTGCGGCCGATCCGCGCCCCCGGCAGGATCACCGAACCGGTGCCGATCCAGCTGCCCGCGCCGATCTCCACCGGTTCGTTGCGCGGCCACTGCTTGCCGATCGGCAGCTCGGTGTCCCGGTACTCGTGCGCCTGGTCGCTGATGTACACGCCAGGCCCGGTCCACACGTCGTCGCCGATGACGATCGACTGGTGGCCGACGATGTGGCTGTCCCGGCCGATCACGCAGCCGCCGCCGATCCGCACGATCGGCTCCGGCCCGAGGTCGAGCCCGGGCAGGAACCCGGCGCTGATGGTGACCCGCTCGCCGATGATCGAGAACGGCCCGATGGTGATCCACTGCTCGTTGAACACCGCCCCGAGCGGGAAGCTGAGCGTCGTGCCGTCCCCCAGCTCGCCGAACCGGTACGGGCCGGGGTTGCGGTTGGTGACCGCGCCGGTCCGCTGCACCCAGCGCCAGCCCCGGTGGACCAGGCGTCCGGCGGCGCGGCGGCCACCGGTCCGGACGGCTGAGACGAGGGAACGGGTTATCGGCATGCGCTCACGTTACCGGCCCGTAGCGTCCGCCCGATCGCCGGGAGGCGTCCGAGGAAATGTCCGAAGTCCGCGACCGGCGGCCGATCGCGGTGGAAGACTCCGTCCCATGGAGATCACCGAGCACATCGACGCGGTGCGCCTCGAAGGCACCCGGCTCGCCGAGGCCGCAGCCCGCACCGAGCTGTCCGCCCCCGTACCGACCTGCCCGGAGTGGCGGCTGACGGACCTGCTGCGGCACATCGGCTCCGTCCACCGCTGGGCCGCCGCCATTCCCTCCCAGGGCCTGCGGGCCCGGCCGGACGAGGCGGACGCGCAGGCCGCCGTCGGGCCGATGCCCTCGGACGCCGCACTGCTCGACTGGTACCGCGAGGGCCACGCCGCCCTGGTGGACGTGCTCACCGCCGCGCCCGCCGACCTGGAGTGCTGGACCTTCCTGCCCTCGCCCCGCCCGCTGGCGTTCTGGGCCCGGCGCCAGGCGCACGAGACCTCCATCCACCGCCATGACGCGGACGCCGCCGCCGGGGCGCCCGGTCCGGTCGTGGACACCGCCCTCGCCCTGGACGGCATCGACGAACTGGTCAGCGGCTTCATGACCCGCAGCCGCTCCGCGCTGCGCAGCGACCGGCCGCGCACCCTCCAGGTCCGGGCCACCGACGGGGCCGGCTCCTGGCGACTGACCATCACCCAGGAGCCGCCGGTCGTCACCACCGGCGAGAGCTCCGAGCCGGCCGACCTGACCCTCACCGGCCCTGCCCACGAGCTCTACCTGCTGCTGTGGAACCGGCTGTCCGCCGAGCAGGCCACGGAGACCAAGGCGATCGGCGATCAGGACCTGCTCGCCGTGTGGAGCGACGCGGCGGCGGTCCGCTGGTCGTGACGCCGCCGCACGCGGGCGGCCGCGACGCCCGGGGACGCCAGCACACGCGCTGGCCCGGGGGGCGGCGCAGCCCCCCGGGCCAGCGGGCCCGTCGCCCGGGGAACCCCGCCGTCAGCGCACCCAGCGCGCGGGCCGCTTCTCCAGGAACGACCGCATCCCCTCCTGCGCCTCCTCCGAGCCGAAGAGCCGCGCCGACAGCTCCACCAGCTCGTCCGAGTCCCGCTCGAAGGAGCGCACCACCTCGGCGTTGGCCAGTCGCTTCGACTCCGCCAGGCCCTGCGGGGAGCCCAGGCGCAGCGCGTCCAGCAGGCCCTTCAACACCACGCCGGTGGACTCGGCGGAGTCGGTGGCGCTGGTGATCAGCCCGATCCGGGCGGCCTCGGCGGCGTCGAAGACCTCGCCGGTGAGGTAGTAGCGGGAGGCGGCGCGCGGCTCCAGCTTCGGGCGCAGCGGCAGCGAGATGACGGCGGGCGCGAGGCCGAGCCGCACCTCGGTGAAGGCGAAGGTCGAGGCCGGTCCGGCGACGGCGAGGTCGGCCGCGCCGACCAGACCGAGCCCGCCGGCCCGGACGTGCCCGTCGATGACGGCGATCACCGGCTTCGCGCAGTCCACGATCGCCCGCTGGAGCTCGACCAGTCCGCGCGGGCCGACCGTCGGGTCCGCGCCGGTCGCCTCGGAGAGGTCGGCACCCGCGCAGAACACCTTTCCGGTGTGTCCGAGCACCACCGCGCGGACCTCCGGGTCGGCCGCGGCGGAGGCCAGCCCGGCGTGCAGTTCGGCCATCAGCCGGGTGGAGAGCGCGTTGCGGTTGTGCGGCGAGTCGAGGGTGAGCGTGGTGACGGCGTCGGCAGTGCTGACGTGGACGAGGGGCGCTGCGCTGGTCATCGGCGGGCCTGCTTTCCGGCTGCGGGTGGGTCGGACTGCGGGTGGGTCGGACTGCGGGTGGGTCGGAACTGCGGGTGCGGTCCGGGAAGTGCCCCGGACGACGCGGCACGACTCTGGCATGCCCACCCGCCCCTCGGCCAGAGCCCACCCGCCCCTCGGCCGGAGCCGGCCGGCCGGGCGGGACCGGCTCCCGGCCGCTCCTCCCCGCCGAAATCCGGTGGTGGCGGGCCCCGCACCGGGGCAGCATCGTCGCCATGACCACCGCCGATCCCGTCCTGCTGCTCGCGCCGCGCATCAACGAGACGGGCCTCCAGCTCCGCACCGCCGCCGGACGCCGCGGCCTGCGGGCGTGCACCGCGACGTCCTGGCAGGCGCCGCCCGGGCTGCGCGGCTCGGCGGTGCACGTGTACGGCGGACCGCTGTTCGGCGACGCCGTCGGACGGGAGCTCGGCCTCGGCCTGCTGGAGCCCGCCGCCGACTGGCTGACCCGGCTGCCGCTCGCGCTGACCGGACGCCGGGTCTCCTTCGGCACCCTGGCCGAGGCGCGCCGGCTGCGCCGCCCGGCCTTCGTCAAGCCGCCGGTGGACAAGCTGTTCGCCGCCCGGGTCCACCCCGACGGCGGGACGCTGCCGGGGCCCGAACTGCTGGACGGTGACACGCCGGTGCTGGTGAGCGAGGTCGTTCGGTTCGGCGTCGAGTACCGGCTGTTCGTCCTGGACGGCGCGGTGCGGGCCGGCTCGCGCTACGCCGTGGACGGTGACCTGTCCGTCGCGCCGCTGGAGACCGCCGGGGCACCCGCCGGGGAGACCGCCGGGGAGACCGCCGAGGTGCTCGCCTTCACCGCCGACGTGCTGGCCGCGTCGGCGTCGGACGCGCCGCTGCCCAGTGCCACCGTGGTGGACGTCGGGCGTACGGAGAACGGCCGTTGGGCCGTGGTGGAGGCCAACGCGGCGTGGGCCAGCGGTGGTTACGCCGCCGATCCGGACGCCGTCCTCGACGTGGTGCTGCGCTCGGGTGGACCGGCCGCCCAACTCCCGTCCACCGACCGCCCGTTCCTGCGCGAACTGCCCGATGTGGTGCGCTGAGGCCGGTCGGCCGTCGGGGCCGGGGCTTGCGTCTCCGGCGGATCATGGATCAGGATCCGCGCCATGACCACCTCTCACCTCACCCACATCACCGAGCCCCCCGGAGTCGCGCCCGGTACCGGCTACACCCAGGTCGTCACCGGCAGCGGCCGGACGGTCCAGGTGTCCGGCCAGGTCGCCTTCGACGAGCAGCGGAACCTGGTCGGCGAGGGCGATCCGAAGGCGCAGGCGCGGCAGGTCTTCGAGAATCTGCGGCGTTGCCTGGCCGCCGCCGGGGCCGGGTTCGAGCACGTCGTGAAGCTCACCTACTTCATGACGGACATCGCCCACCTCTCGGCCGTCCGCGAGGCCCGCGACGAGCACTTCGGCTCCCTTCCGCTGCCGGCCTCCTCCGCGATGCAGGTGGCCGCCCTGTTCAAGCCCGAGGTGCTGATCGAGATCGAGGCGATGGCGATCGTCCCCGAGTAGCCGGCCCGCGGCCGGCTCGTCTCACACCGCGCCGGGGCTCGCGTCCCGCCGCCCGGCCCACCGGACGGCGGGGCGCATCGCCAGGCCCGCCGCGGCCAGCACCGTGCCCAGGACGACCCAGCCGACCATGCCGTACCCGATGACCAGGGTGCCGACCAGCGCCGGGCCGGCCATCAGCGCCGCCGCCGTCCCCGCGTTGAACACGCCCTGGTAGGCACCGTGATCGCGCTCACCCGCGAGGTCGTAGCTGAGCGCCCAGCCGCCCGCCTGCGCGACGACCTCGCCGAGCGACTGCAGCGCGACCCCGCCGAGCACCACCACGGCCGCGACGCCCGCGGGCAGACCGTGCGCCAGCGAGACGACCAGGCAGGAGGCGGCCAGCACCACTCCGGCGCGCCCGCAGGCCCGGGCGGCCTCCATCCGCTCCTCGGTGCCCCGGGTGGCCCGCACCTGCAGGGTGATCACCAGCAGGGTGTTGACGATCAGGGTGCCCGCGACGGTGATCCGCGGCGCGTCGGTCTCCTGGACGATCCAGAGCGGTATGCCGACCTCAAGGACGGCGAACTGCAGGCAGAGCAGTGCGTTCAGCACCGTCACGGCCAGGAACGGGCCGTCCCGCAGCGCCGGGTTCGGCCGCCGGCCCTGCTTGACGCCCCGGCCCGAGGGGTCCGACGGGTTCGCGACTCCGGTCTTCGCGGACGGCTCGGACACTGCCGCCCCGGACTCCGACGCTCCGGTCACCGAGGAGCGCTGCGGGATGTCGAGGCGGTGGAACAGCACGGCGACGGCCACGTAGGAGGCGGCGTCGGCCAGGATCGCCGTCAGGTACACCGGCCGGGTGTCCAGTTGGAGCGCGATCGCGCCGATGGCCGTTCCCAGGCAGATCCCGACGTTGGTCACCACCCGCAGGTGGGCCCGGCCCGCCACCCGGCGGTCGGCGGGCAGCACCTCGGCGAAGAGCGCGTTCCGGGTGGCGGCGGAGCCGCGGTCGACGGCGGAGACCAGGCAGGCCAGCGCCACGAACGCCGGGTAGCTGTGCACCAGCGCGTACCCGGCGGTGCCGATCGCCTGCACCGACACCAGCACCACCAGCACCCGCCGCGCACCCCAGCGGTCGGCGGCCCGGCCGGCCGGCACGCTCGCGACGACCCCGCACAGGCCGGCGGCGGTCATCCCGAGGCCCAGCTGGGCGGCGCTCAGGCCGAGCACCCGGGTGAAGAACAGCACCGCGACGGAGAGGGAGAGGCCGTTGCCCACCGTGTTGACCAGGGTGATCCCCGCCAGCCGACGGACTGTCGGGTCGGGGTGCAGCCGGCGTCGCAGCGCGGCGACGACCCCGGTGGCACGGGGGGTCGCAGGCGCAGCCCGGTCTTCGGGCACGGCAGGGGAAGGTGCGGAGGACTCCGCCGTCGAGGTGGTCATGCATGGATCCCACCGCGCGCCGGAGCGGACCAGTACTCCTTTAGGCTCTGGCTGAATCCGAAGCCGGACTGCCTGCCCCGGCCGATCCCCGCAGAAGGATGCCCCGTGCACCGGTTCACGCTCCGCCTGGCCGACCTCGCCACCACCTGGTTCGCCGTCTCCCCGATCCACGAGGCGGCGCTCAGCCTGCGGATGTGGACCCACCCGGGCGTCTACCACCTCCAGACCCGGGCCTTCGAGCAGCTCAGGCCCGCCTTCGAACGGCTGGACTCCCGTCTTCTGCTGTCGCTCGTCGCCGAGAACCGCTTCGTCCCCGACTTCCTGACGCCGCGCCCCACCTCCCCCTCCCCCGAGTTCCGCTCCGAGATCGCGACCGTCCGGGCGTTCCCGCCGGAGCAGTTGCGCGCCGAACTGGAGCAGACGTTCCTCTCGCACGGCCAACCGCTGCCCGCCGCACTCGCCGCCGGACTCGCCTGCCCGGAACGGCTGTTGGCGCGGATCGCCGACACGCTGGAGGAGTACTGGGAGGTGTGCCTCGCCCCCGCCTGGTGGCCGCAGGCCCGCGCCGTTCTGGAGGCCGACCTGGTCTACCGCGCCCGGCTGCTCGCCCAACACGGCGCGGCGGCCCTCTTCGCCGATCTGGACCACCGGCTCCACTGGGAGAACGGCGTCCTGTCGATCAGCCGGAACTGGACGGACGGGGACGTGGAGACGCCCGTGGACGGGCGCGGCCTGGTGCTCTGTCCGACCTTCTTCGTCCGCGGCGCGATCACGATGATCAGCAATGACCGTGCGCCGCAGATCAGTTACCCGGCACGCGGACAGGCCGGGCCGGCCGGCCGGGGCACGCCGGTGCCGCCGCAGGCCGTGGCGGCGTTGGTCGGCGCGCCGAAGGCTCGGCTGCTCGCGCTGCTCGCCGAGCCCGCCTCCACGACCGACCTCGCCTTCCGCCTCGGCGTCACCCCGGGCGCGGTCAGCCAGCACCTTTCCGTCCTCGCCGCCACCGGCCTGGTCACCCGGGCCCGGCACGGCCGCTCGGTGCTGTACCGGCGCAGCCCGCTCGGGGACGAGCTGACGGGAGTGAAGCCGGGGACCGGGAGCCCATCAGTGGTACAGACCTGTTGACGCATTGGTCCAGTCCTCCTACAGTTCCCATGCCTTCGCCTCCCCACGGCACAGGCATCGATCGCACACGGATCAATGGATCAACCAAGGTTCTACGTCACCCTGTTCAACCCCCACAGCCACAGGGAGAACCATGTCCGCTCGATCCCGGGCCGGGCGCCCGCGCGTGCGCAGCAGACTGCTGGCACTGCTCTCCGTCCTGCTCCTTCCCCTCGCCGCGCTCACCGCGCTGGCCGCCCCGGCGAACGCCGCCGGAAAGCTCACCGCCACCTTCACCACCGCCGACAACGGCTCCTGGTGGCAGGGCACCTACATCGTCCACAACGACAACGCCGCCGCGGTGAGCGGCTGGACCCTGGAGTTCGACCTCCCGGCCGGCGTCACCATCGGCAACAGCTACAACGGCACCGCCACCGTCAACGGCCGGCACGTCACCGCCACGGCGGCGTTCTACAACTCCACCGTCAACGCCCACAGCACCACCGAGCCGTACAGCTTCTGGTTCGTGGGCAACGGGCCGGTCTCCGCCCCGCTCAACTGCCGTATCAACGGCGACAAGTGCGACGGCTCCGCGGACGTCCCGCCGTCCGCGCCGGGCACCCCGACGGTGACCGAGTCCACCGCGCACACGCTCGCGCTGAGCTGGCCGGCCGCCACCGGCGGGGACTTCCCGATCGTCGGCTACGACGTGCTGAGCGGTGGCACCGTGCTCGCCTCCGGCCCGTCCACCGGCGTGCTGGTCACCGGCCTCACCCCGGCCACCGCGTACACCCTGACCGTCCGGGCCAAGGACAGCCGCGGCAACACCGGCCCGCTCAGCCCGTCCGTCACCGCGTCCACCTTCGACCCGTCCACCGACACCTCGCCGCCCACCGCACCGACCAACCTCCGTGCGACGGCGGTCAGTTCGACGGACGTGAAGCTCGCCTGGAACGCCGCCACCGACAACGTCCGGGTCGCCGCGTACGACGTCTACCAGGGCAGCACCCTGGCGGCCACGGTCACCGGCAGCACGCTCGGCGCGACCGTCGGCAGCCTGTCGCCGTCCACCGCCTACACGTTCACCGTGAAGGCCCGGGACCCCGCCGACAACGCCTCACCCGCGTCCGCCCCGCTCTCCGTGACCACCTCGGACCTGGTCGGCGCCGGAAAGTACGCCCGGGTCGGCTACTTCGTCCAGTGGGGCATCTACGGCCGCCAGTACTTCGTCAAGAACCTGGACACCTCGGGCGCCGCCGCCAAGCTCGACGTCATCAACTACGCCTTCGAGAACATCGACCCGGTCAACCTGACCTGCATGGCGGGCGTCACCAAGGGCACCAGCGGCAACCCGGAGGACCCGGACCAGGGCACCGGCGCCGGTGACGCCGACGCTGACTACGGCCGGGCGATGAGCGCCGACCAGTCGGTGGACGGCGTGGCCGACGACGGCTGGGGCAAACTCCGCGGCAACTTCAACCAGTTGAAGAAGCTCAAGGCCAAGTACCCGAACCTGAAGGTGGTCGTCTCGCTCGGCGGCTGGACCTACTCCAAGTACTTCTCCGACGCCGCCGCCACCGACGCGTCCCGGCAGAAGTTCGTCAAGTCCTGCATCGACACCTGGATCAAGGGCAACCTGCCGGCCTACAACGGCGCCGGCGGCGACGGCGTGGCCGCCGGCATCTTCGACGGCATCGACCTCGACTGGGAGTGGCCCGGCTCCGGCGACGGCCACCCTGGCAACCACTGGAGCGCCGACGACAAGGGCAACCTGACCCTGCTGCTGGCCGAATTCCGCAAGCAGCTGGACGCGTTGGGCGGCTCGCACAAGCTGCTCACCGCCTTCACCCCGGCCGACCCGGCGAAGGTCGCCGCCGGCTGGGACCTCTCGAAGATCTTCGGCTCGCTGGACATCGCCAACGTCCAGGGCTACGACTTCCACGGCTCGGGCAGCGACAACTCCTGGGAGCCGAACCGCACCGGCCACGCCTCCAACCTCTACCAGGACCCGAACGACCCGTACACCACCCACTTCAGCGTGGACACGGCCGTCCAGACGTACCTGAACGCCGGGGTCAACCCGCGCAAGCTGACCATCGGCTTCCCGTTCTACGGGCGCGGCTGGCAGAGCGTCGCGGACGGCGGCGCGAACGGCGCCTGGCAGTCGGCGAACGGCGCCGCACCGGGCCAGTTCTCCGACGAGGCCGGAACCCGCGGGTACAACAACCTGACCACCAGCCTCTCCGGCCTCAAGGTCTACCACGACCCCAAGTCCGTCGCGACGTACGGCTACACGGGCGCCGGCGGCCAGTGGTGGACCTTCGACGACGCCTGGTCGATCGCGCAGAAGACCGCCTACCTCAAGTCGAAGAACCTGCTCGGCGGCATGATCTGGGAGATGTCCGGCGACACCCCGTCCGGCACCCTGATGTCCGCGCTGGACACCGGCCTCAAGTAGTCCGCCCGAGACCGCCCGGGCCCACGTACACGCCCGGGCCCGCCCGGGCCCGCGCAGCCCGCGCCGCAGGCAGGACGGGGCCGGTGCTCCTCCCCGCTCCGGGGATGAG
>NZ_JBSHBN010000065.1:0-46164 GCF_053612025.1 Kitasatospora sp. NPDC054768 | reverse complement strand
AAGTCGGCCAGGCCGACTTCTCGCGCGGCCGCGGGCGGGAGCCGCGGGCGGGTTCAGGTGCGCAGGAGGATGCCGGTGACGGCGGTGGCCTGGGTGAGGGCGGCGGGGCGGTGGGCGCCGGGGAGGCCGATGGCGATGGGGACGGCGAGGCCGTCGAGCAGGGCGCGGATCTGCAGGGCGCGGTCGGCGGCGGGGCCGGGGGTGAAGTGGCCGGCGGCGGCGCCCTCCTCGATGAGGGCGACCAGGTCGGCGTGCCAGGGGGCCTCGATCTCCTGCTGGCCCTGGCGGATCTCGGCGCTCGCGGGGGAGCGGCCCCACACCTCGACCCAGAGGATCCAGCGCGGGTCGCCCGCGCCCTCCGGCAGGTAGAGGCGCAGGTAGGCGTCGAGGCGCTGCCAGGGGTCGAGGGTGCGGTCGGCGAGGGCCTCGCGGCGGCGGGCGCCGAGCTGCTCCTCGCTCCAGCGCAGGGTTTCCAGCAGCAGCTGGTCCTTGCTGCCGAAGTAGTAGAGCAGGTGCCCGGCGCTCATCCGGAGCTGCTTGCCGAGCCCGGCCATGGTGAGTTTGGCGAGCCCGTGTTCGGCGATCGCGGCCCGGGCGGTGGCGAAGACCTCCTCGCGGGGGCGGGCCGGCCGGCGCGGGCGGGGGTCGGCCATGTGCGGGTCTCCTCGGTGGAACGGGGCCTCGGAAGCCGTCCGGGCGGGGGCGCGGGGCCCCCGCCCGGACGGGGCGTCAGAGTGCCTTCGGCTGCTGCTGGGTGATGCAGTGGATGCCGCCGCCGTTCGCGAAGATCTCGCGGGCGTCGACGAGTTCGACGGTGCGGCCCGGGTAGGCCTCGGCGAGGATGGCGGCGGCCTCCTGGTCGCGCGGGTCGTCGAAGGCGCACAGGACGACCGCGCCGTTGGCCACGTAGTGGTTGATGTAGGAGTAGTCGACCGGCTCGCCGTCCTCGTCCAGCAGGACGGTGGGGGCGGGCAGTTCGACGACCTCCAGCGGCCGGCCCCGGGCGTCGGTCGAGGCGCGCAGCACGGCGACCAGTTCGCGGCAGACCTCGTGGTCCGGGTGCGAGGGGTCGGGCTGGACGTGGGCGACCACGACGCCGGGGCGCACGAAGGAGGCGACGATGTCGATGTGCCCGCGGGTGCCGAACTCGTCGTAGTCGCGGGTGAGTCCGCGCGGCAGCCAGATCGCCTTGGTGGTGCCGAGGAAGGCGTGCAGCTCGGCCTCGACCTCCTCCTTGGTCCAGTCGGCGTTGCGGCCCTCGCCGAGCTGGACGGTCTCGGTGACCAGCACCGTTCCGTCGCCGTCGACGTGGATGCCGCCGCCCTCGTTGATCAGCCGGGAGGCGAAGCGCCGCACCCCGGTCAGTTCGCCGATGTGCTCGGCGATGTGCTGGTCCTTGTCCCAGCGGGCCCAGGACTGCGCGCCCCAGCCGTTGAAGATCCAGTCGGCGGCGGCCAGCGAGCCCTTGCCGTCGATCAGGAAGGACGGGCCGATGTCGCGCATCCACGCGTCGTTCAGCGGGCGCTCGACGATGTCGACCCGCTCGGAGACGTACTTGCGGGCCTCCTCGGTCTCACCGGTGTTGACGATCAGCGTCACCGGCTCGTACCCGACGATGGTGTCGGCGACGGCGGCCCAGGCCTGGCGGGCGGCGTGCAGCTGCTCGGGGCCGTCGAAGGTGGGGTTGGTGGTGGGGAAGGCCATCCAGGTGCGCTCGTGCGGGTGCCACTCGGCGGGCATCCGGTAGCCGAGGGAGGCGGGCGTGGGGGTGGTCGTCATCGAGTCCTCAAGAGGTCCGGGGCCGTGGCGCGGGGGGTCGGAGCGCGGGGGGTCAGAGAAAGTAGAGGCGGCTGAGCGAGACGCTGTCCGCGGGTTCGGAGCGCAGCGGCGAGCCGTCGAGCGAGACCAGCCCGGCCTCGGTGACCTCGACGTGGCCGACGCGGGCGTTGCGCACCATGTCGCGCGGTCCGATGCCGCGGGTGCCCCGGACGCCGACCCGGCGGCGGCGGGTGGGCAGCCCGTCGGCGGCCCGGTCGAGGTACGCGCCGTCGGCGGCGGCCTGGGCGACGAAGGCCACCGAGATGTCGGCGGCGGTCGCGCCGTGGGCGCCGAACTGCGGTCCCAGGACGAGCGGTTCGCAGCGGTCGGTGGAGGCGTTGGGGTCGCCGACCACGCCGTACGCGGGGAATCCGGCCTTGAGGACCAGCTGCGGCTTGGCGCCGAAGTGGTCCGGGCGCCACAGCACGATGTCGGCGAGCTTGCCGATCTCGATGGAGCCGACCTCGTGCGCGAGGCCGTGGGCGATGGCCGGGTTGATGGTGAGCTTGGCGATGTAGCGCAGCACGCGCTCGTTGTCGTCGCCGCTCTCCGTCGTGCCGTACGAGCCGGTGCCGTCGAGCGGGCCGAGTTCGGCCTTCATCTTGCCGGCCATGGCGAAGGTGCGGCGCACCGTCTCGCCGGCCCGGCCCATGCCCTGGGCGTCGGAGGAGGTGATGCCGATGACCCCGAGGTCGTGCAGGACGTCCTCGGCGCCCATGGTGCCGGCCCGGATGCGGTCGCGGGCCATCGCGGCGTCGCCGGGCAGGTCGACCTTGAGGTCGTGCGCGGAGACGATCATGCCGAAGTGTTCGCCGAGGGCGTCCCGGCCGAACGGCAGCGTCGGGTTGGTGGAGGAGCCGATGACGTTCGGCACGCCGGCCATCTTGAGCACGTTGGGGACGTGTCCGCCGCCGCAGCCCTCGATGTGGAAGGCGTGGATGGTCCGGCCCTCCAGCACCTTCAGGGTGTCCTCGACCGACAGGCACTCGTTCAACCCGTCGGTGTGCAGGGCGACCTGGACGTCGTACTCCTCGGCGACCCGCAGCGCGGTGTCCAGGGCGCGGGTGTGCGCGCCCATGTCCTCGTGCACCTTGAAGCCGGACGCCCCGCCCTCGGCCAGCGCCTCGATCAGCGGGGCCTCGTCGGAGGACGAGCCTCGGCCCAGGAAGCCGATGTTGACGGGCCAGGCGTCGAACGCGTTGAAGGCGTGGCGCAGTCCCCAGGGCGAGTTGACGCCGACGCCCCAGACCGGGCCGAACTCCTGGCCGATGATGGTGGTGACGCCGGAGGCCAGCGAGGCCTCCATGATCCGCGGCGAGAGCAGGTGGACGTGGGTGTCGATGGCGCCGGCGGTGGCGATCATGCCCTCGCCGGAGACGATCGTGGTGCCGGTGCCGACGACCACGTCCACGCCGTCCAGGGTGTCCGGGTTGCCGGCCCGCCCGATCGAGGCGATCCGGCCGCCGATCAGGCCGATCGAGGTCTTGCGGATGCCCTGGATCGCGTCGATCACCAGCACGTTGCTGATCACGACGTCGCAGGTGTCCCGGACCGCGGCGGGCTTGAGGTGCAGGCCGTCGCGGGCGGTCTTGCCGAAGCCGGCCAGGAACTCGTCGCCGGGCGCCTGGGAGTCGGATTCCACGCGGACGATCAGTCCGCTGTCGCCGAGCCGGACCCGGTCCCCGGCGCGCGGGCCGTGCACCGAGATGTAGTCGTGCGGGGTGATGGACGTCACGACTCGACCTCCGCGTCGTCGAAGTGGGTGAGGTAGCCGGTGGCGCGGGCCTTCGCCAGGGCGGCCTCCTTCGCGCCGGGCGCGTCCAGCGGGCCGTCCACGAGCCCCGCGAAACCGATCGCGACCCGCCCGCCGCCGATCGGCACCAGGCCGACCTCGACGGTGGCGCCGGGGTCGAAGCGCACCGAGGAGCCGGCCGGCACCGCGAGGTGGGTGCCGTAGGCGGCGGCGCGGTCGAAGGCGAGCCGCGGGTTGGCCTCGAAGAAGTGGAAGTGCGAGGTGACCGAGATCGGCACCGCGGAGGTGTTGTGCACGGGGAGCAGCAGTGTCTCCTCGACCGGGTCGTAGCCGGCTCCGTCGCCGATCAGCGCGCCGCCGGGGGCCTCGTCGCCGAGCGAGCCGACGCCCTTGAACGGGTCGTTGACGACGGCGAGGCGGGTGCCGTCCTCGAAGACGGCCTCGACCTGGACGACGGTGACCACGTCCGGCACGCCGGGCAGGACGTCGTCGGCGGTCAGCACGGAGCGGCCGGCCTCGATGGCCTCGGCCAGGCGCCGGCCGTCGCGGGCGGCCTCGCAGACGGCGTCCGCGATCAGGGCGGTGGCCTCGGGGATGTTGAGGCGCACGCCCCGGGCGCGGCGGGCGCGGGCCAGCTCGGCTGCTGTGAAGATCAGCAGCCGGTCCCGCTCGGTGGGGGTCAGTCGCACGGTTCCTCGCTCGCGGTCGCCGGGGAGGGGGTCGGCTCGGGGGGCCTGGGGGCTGTCTGGGGCAATGTTAGAACATCGTTCAAACATCTCGGGTCATTGAACCCGCACCGGGCCGCCCTGTCCAGCGTTGCCGCTCCGCGGGGGTTCGGCTTGCTGGGCGGGGGATGGGGGTGAGGGGCGCGACGGGGGTGGCGGGCCGGTCGGGTCCGCGGACCGCCACCCGGACCCGCCACCCGGACCCGGAGCGCAGACCCGCCGCCCGGGTCGGGCGCGCGGCCGGAGCGGGGCGGGGGCGCGCGGTCGGGCGCGCGGTCCGTACGGGCGCCGGGTGTGCGCGGGATCGGGTGGCGGCGCCCTCGAAAATCGCCTCTGCGCTTCGCAAACCTGTCCGGCGCGGGCAGTTGGATCACGCGAACCACTCCGTGCCCCTTTCACCCCACGTGATCGGACGCACACTGTTGCAAACGCCGTCAACTGGGCATGAGGATGAGTGGTCAGAACGAGGGGGCCACCCGGCCGGCGGGGGATCCGGAGGCGGGGGCCCGGATTTCAGGGCGGGGGCATGGGTTGATGGACGGTCAGTCGCGATTCCCGCGGCAGCGGACGAGTTCCGGCGACGCCTACCGGTCCGGGCCGGTCCAGGGGCCGACCGGCAGCACCGGGACGACCCTGCCGGGTGCACCGGCTCCGGGTTGTGCCCTGCACCGGCGGTTGCACCTCACGCTCGATCCGGCGGACCTGGTCGGGGTGGGCGCGGTCCGGCGGCGGCTGCGTTCGGCGCTGAGCCACTGGGGGGTGCCGGAGCTGTCCGACACCGCCGAGCTGCTCTCCTCCGAGCTGGTCACCAACGCGCTGCTGCACACGGGCACGGGCGCGGTGTTCGACGCGGTGCTCGACTCGGACCACCGGCTGCGGATCGAGGTGCAGGACGGCACCAGCAGACTTCCCGGGCGCCGCCGCGATCCGGAGGCCGAGTACGCGACCTCGGGGCGCGGCCTGCTGCTGGTGGAGGCGCTCGCGGACTCCTGGGGCGTACAGCTGCGCGGCGACGGCAAGGTCACCTGGTTCGAACTCGCCACGCCCTGATCCCGGCCCCGGCGCCGGCACAGTCTCTCGGCATCGGCATCGGCATCGGCATCGGCATCGGCATCGGCGCGGCCACGGCCCGACGGCCCCCGGGCCCGTCACCGGGCCCGTCACCGGGCCCGTCACCGGGGTCGTACGATTGTTCGCCATCGATTGATTCGCTGTCGAAGGAAGCCCGGAACAGAAGGCGGAACGGAAGGTTTCCGGCCCGTTGGCATTGCCGCTCGGCCGAACATTGGCCAGGATGGTGGGAATGTGTGTCCACGTGGCGGGAAGCAGCGGGGAGACCGAACCTCGACTGGCCACCGTCCGTCGCACCGTCCTATCCAGCACGACCCATCACACCGCCATGCGGCCCGTCCGGACGGTCGGCGCGGTCCGCCACGGCAGCGGCAGGAGCAGCATGCCCACTGAGCCCGAGTCGCCGGGGCCGGCACTTCCTCCCGGCGCGGCGCCCGGCGTCGAGCCGCGAACCGTGGAACCGCGAAGCGTGGAGCCGCGAAGCGTGGAGCCGCGCACCGCCGACCCGAGAGCCGCCGGGCCGCGAGCGGTCGGACAGCGGGCCGTCGAGCCGCGCGTCGCCGAGCAGCCGGGCGCCCCGGAGCCGCGCACTCCCGGGCGGCCCGTCGCCGGCGCCACCACCACCGGGACCGGCCGGGCCCGGCCGCCCGCCCAGACCACGCGCCGCGGCTCCGCGGTGCGCCCGTCGCCGAGCCTCGCCGCCGCCCGGCTGGCGCCCGTGCTGTCGGGCGGACTGCCGCCGTCCTCCGCGGACACCATGCCGGACTGGCTGGAGCCCGCGATGGCGGCCAACGGCATCGGCTCCTTCGACTGGGACATCCGCCGCGACGTCCTGGAGGGCGACCAGCGGGCCTGCACGATCGTCGGACTGGACGCCCTGGAGCACGGGCGCTTCGACCGCACCGCCGCCTCCTTCCTGGCCCTGCTGCACCCCGAGGACGCGCCCGTGGTGCGCCGCCGGGTCGAGCGCGCGGTGGCCGAGCTGGGCCAGTGCGGCGCCTACTACCGCACGGTCGGGGCGAAGGGCGGCATGCGCGCCGTGCGCTTCCGCGGCCGGGTGCTCGCCGACGCCTTCGGCCGGGCCTCCCGGATGGTCGGCTTCGTCTGGGACGCCACCGTCGAGCTGCACAAGCGGGACCACGCCGACCGGATGGCGCTGCTGCGCGAGGAGCGCTCCCGGTTCATCAAGGAGGCGGCGCGCGCCCTCTCCGAAGCCGTCACCGTGCGTGACGTGGCCCGGGTGTTCACCGAGCTGCCGCTGCCCGGGCTGCCGCCGGACGGCCTGGTGCTGGCCTCCTTCGAGGCCGGCCGGGCGCAGATCCTCGGGGCCTCCGGCTACCGCGCCGACACGCTGGCGGTCTGGGACCGCACCGTGCTGCCGCCCGGGCACCCGGCGGCCGAGGCGCTGCGCCACCGTACGCCGGTCTTCGTCTCGACCCGCGAGGAGTTCCGCGAGGGCTACCCCGAGGTGTGGGAGCCGACCAGCCGCAGCGGCCGGGGTTCCTGGGCGTACCTGCCGCTGGTGGCCAGCGGCCGGGCGATCGGCGTGTGCGTGGTCAGCTTCGACGACGAGCGCGAGCTCGACGCGGACGAGCGCACCCTGCTCACCACCCTGGGCGGGCTGGTCGCCCAGTCGCTGGCCCGGGCCCGGCTGCACGACGCCGAGCACGAGCTGGCGGCCGGCCTCCAGCGGGTGATGCTGCCGCGCACCGTCCCGTCCGTCCCGGGCGTGACCACGGCGGTGCGCTACCTCGCGGCCGGTTCCGGCCTCCAGATCGGCGGCGACTGGTACGACGTGGTGCCGCTGCCCGGCGGACACGTCGGTCTGGTGATCGGCGACGTCCAGGGGCACGACGTGCACGCCGCCGGGATCATGGGCCAGCTGCGGATCGCGTTGCGCGCCTACGCGGCCGAGGGCCACCCGCCCGCCGCCGTGATGGCCCGCGCCTCGCGCTTCCTCGCCGACCTCGACACCGACCACTTCGCGACCTGCGCCTACGCCGAGGTCAACGTGGACTACGGCGTGGTCTACGCCGTCCGGGCCGGCCACCTCGACCCGGTGGTGCGCCGCGCGGACGGCACCGCCGCCGTGGTGCCGGTGGCCGGCGGGCTGCCGCTGGGCATCGACCCGGACCAGGAGTACCGGGTCACCCGGTTCAGCCTGGACCCGGGCGAGACCGTGCTGCTCTGTACGGACGGCCTGGTCGAGGCGCGCGGCATGGACCTGGACGAGGGCATCGCCCGGCTCACCCGGGCGCTCGCCCGCCCGCTGCCGGACGCCGCGCAGGCCGCCCGCGACCCGCTGGAGGAGCTGGCCGACCGGATCGCCTCCCAGGCCGCCGACTCCAGCGAGCGCGAGGACGACATAGCGCTGCTGCTCCTGCGCTGGGACGGCCCGGCCGGCGGCCTGACCGCCCAGCAGCTGCGCCGCCGGATCGGCCAGGCCGACCTGGCGCGGGTGGCCGAGGTGCGGGCCGAACTGCGCGACGCGCTGCGCCGCTGGGGCGTGGCCGAGTTCATCGACACCGCCGAGCTGCTCTCCTCCGAGCTGGTCACCAACGCCATCCGGCACACCGACCGGGACGCCATGTTCACCGCCCGGCTCTACCGGGAGCCGGAGGCGGACGGCGGCCGGGCCCGGCTGCGGGTCGAGGTGGAGGACGAGTCGGACCTCTGGCCGACCCGCCGGACGCCGGGGGAGCAGGCCTCCTCCGGGCGCGGGCTGATGCTGGTGGAGGCGCTCGCGGACTCCTGGGGCGTGGAGCCGCGCGGCACCGGCAAGCGGATGTGGTTCGAACTCAGCGGGACGGCGGCGGCAGCGGCCTGACCACCCGTTCGGTTCCGGCTCCCCGGGGAGGCGGCGCGCCGCCCGGGGGGACCGGGCCGGAGGGGATCAGCCGAACTGCTGCTCCAGGTCCTTCAGTTTGCGTTCCAGCGAGTCCAGCCGGGGCAGGGTGACGGTGTCCTCCTCCATGGTGAGGTCGATGGTGCGCCGCTCCGGACGCGCCGGCAGGCCCGGCTGGACGACCGCGCCCTCGGCCGGCTCCACCTCGCGCGGCGCGGCGGCCCGCTCCACCCCGGGCCGTTCGGCCCGGACCCGTTCCGCCGCGGACCGTTCCACTCCGGGACGCCCCGCTCCGGGGGCCGCGGCGGCCACGGCGGGCTCCGGGCCGGACTCCAGCCGCCGTGCCGTCGCACCGCCGACGCGCCGCCAGGCGCTGTTGGAGCGGTTGATCGCCCGGATCTCGGCCCGTTCCCGGCGCCCCGCCAGCTTGCGGCGCTGCTTCTCGACGGTGCGCTCCCGCCTGTCCTCGCGCACCTCGTCGACCGCCTCGTCCAGGCTGCGGACGTTCTCCAGCAGCATCAGCGACCAGGCTGCGTAGGTCTCGCGCGGGGCGCGCAGCCAGCGGACGATGCGGATCTGCGGCAGCGGGCGGGGGACCAGGCCCTGTTCGCGCAGCGCGGCCCGGCGGGTCTGCTTGAGCGCCCGGTCGAAGAGGATCGCCGCCGAGAGGGACATGCCGGAGAAGAACTGCGGGGCGCCGGCGTGGGTCAGCCCGCGCGGGGCGTGCACCCAGTTGAACCAGGCCGAGGCGCCGGCGAAGAGCCAGACCAGCAGCCGGGAGCCGAGCGCCGCGTCGCCGTGGCTGGCCTCGCGGACGGCGAGCACCGAGCAGAACATCGCGGCGCCGTCGAGCCCGAACGGGACGAGGTACTCCCAGCCGCCGGACAGGCCGAGGTTCTGTACGCCGAAGCCGACCAGGCCGTGGAAGGAGAGGGCGGCCGCGACGCCGGCGCAGCAGAACAACAGGGTGTAGGAGGCGCCGCCGTACAGGGATTCCTTGCGGCGGCGCCGTTCCTCGGAACGTTCCCAGGAATCGGGGCCGGCGGTGGAGGAGGTGGCCCCCCGGCTGCGGAGCAGGGCCACCAGGAGTGCGCTGACCAGCAGCCCCACGACCACGGTGATCGCCCATCCGAGCGGTATGTCGGACAATTTCATCGCCGGAACCGGCCTCGCTTTCCTGCGTCGCTTTCCTGCGCCGTGATGGCGGGGACCATCATGGCGGATTCCGCGCGGAGGAATGGCCGATTCGCCGTCAATGCGCTGAGGAGAGGGATTTCTGACCCGGTGACCATCGCATGGTCATAGGAATGCGACGTGGGTTTTTCCAGGAATGGCGGGCTTTTCTAACCCGAAGTCGAACGGCTTTTCGTCAACGCCGCGTGACGCGCGGGCAGCCGCCGCACATGTCCCTCGGATCGGCGGTGTAGACGAGGCAGCAACTGGCCCGGGACCGGTCCGGGGGTGGGGCGCTCTCCGCACCGAGCGCCGGGGGCGCGAAACCGGCGCCCGGGGTGAAGGGCGCCGGGGCCGGGGCGGGACGGTCGTCCGCGCCGGGCGTGCGCGCGGGGTCGAGGGCCCCGCCGGGCGCCAGCAGCGCGGTCAGTTCGGTCCGCGCCCGCTCCCGCTCCCCGAGCAGCCCGCCCGCGTACCAGAGCCCCTCCACCACCGCGTCGGTGGCCATCGCCCAGAGCACCCGGGGTCCGCGCCGGGCCTCCGGGCCGAAGGCGGTGAGCACCGGGGCCAGGAAGGCGCCCAGGGCGGACCGCAGGGCGGCGGCCAGCGCCGGCTCGTCCGGCACCGTCCGGGCCTGCCCGGCTCCGGCTGCCGGGTCCTCCGGCAGGCAGGCGAACTCCGCCGCGCGGACGGTCAGTTCGACCGCGTCGGGGCGCCTGCGCAGCGCGACGTCCCGCAGGGTGAGCAGCGGGACGCGCCGCTCCAGGAACCACGGCAGCGTGAACAGCAGCGAGACCGGCCAGACGAAGCGGTGCAGCCCGAAGCCGGCCGCGACGTCCGGGCGCAGCGGCTGCCCGTAGCGGGCGAGGCCCCGCCGGGCGTCGTGGGCGATCAGCTCGCGCACCGCCTCGGGGCGGGTGGCCAGGTCGGCGGCGGGCAGCCAGCCGTCGCGGCGCCGGGGCGGGGCGCAGCGCACCGTCAGAACGGGGGTGAGTCCGGACAGCCGGTGGTACGAGGGGGCGCCCGGGGTGGCGGGAGCGGGGGCGGGGACGGCGGTGCGCGCCCCGGTGGTGCGGGGGACGCGCGGCCTGGGGCCGGGCCGGGTGCTGCTCGCGGTCATGGGCGGCCCCATCGGGTCGACCGGGGCGCCCATGGTCCGCCCGGCGGTGCCCGGCGGCACGGGCCGTCGGACGCGGCCGGACCGGGGCATGGCGGTGCCCGGGGAACGGCAAGGCGACCTGGCCGGGGTACTGCTCCCCCCGGCCAGGTTAGCCTCACCTTAGCTGATTGTTCCTCCAGTCTCGCTCGTGATGCGCCCGTCCGAGGGAGGCCCCGGCGCACGGGAGGCGGCCAACTGGCGCGCGAGCCAGACCGGCACCCCGCCCAGGCCGGCCACCAGCCGGGCCGCCTCGGCCCGCAGCCGCGCGGCCTCGGGCGGCTCGGAGACCTCGGCGAGCGCCGCGAGCGCCGGGGCCACCCCCACCGTGAAGCCGAGTTGCTCGCGCAGCCGCAGGGAGGCCTCGAAGCCCTCCCGGGCGTTCCCGCGGTCCCCGCGCGAGAGCGCCAGCGCGGCCAGGTGCCGCCAGGTGTACGAGCGCAGCAGTTCGTCCCCGCGCTCGCCGGCGCCCTCGTGCGCCCGGCGGTAGGCGATCCACGCGGCGCTGCGGTCGCGCAGCAGGTTCTCGGCCACCAGTCCGCGCCGGAAGTCCAGCAGCGGGCGGCCCGGGGCGTCCGGCGGCAGCAGCGCCGAGGTGCGGCCGAGCGCGGCCTGCGCCTCGTCCAGCCGGTCCCGCGGGCCGAGCACGCTCGCCACGTACGCGAGGAAGCCGCGGGCGCAGGCGGCGGCCGCGCGCTGCTCGGTGCCGGAGGCCAGCGCCTCCGCCAGGCGCAGCGCCTGTTCCGCCTGGGTCCAGTGCGCCGCGGTGAACAGGCACTGCTCGATGAGGAGTTCGGCCCGCCCCAGGGCCGCTTCCGGGTCGTGCTCGGCGGGCGGCCGCAGCAGTTCGGCGGCCTCCTGCCAGCACCCCCGGGACCTCAGCCGCCACACGGTGTCGCCCGGTTCCTCCGCTGCCGCCCGCCCCCGCTCCTCCGGGCCGCTCGGGTTCCATCCGTGCTCCGACAACGCCACCTCCTTGTGTGCGCCATCCGGCAAGCGCGCGGACCTGCCCCTGAGGCCCTGCCGCCACGACCCGCACGCATGGCGACGACAGGGCGAAAGGCCCGCGCTGTGGCCGCAATTCAACACGGGGGTGAGCTTGTGCACCAGATCACGAGCGAAGGTTGTTGCTTTTGGAGGAAAAATGATCTAGGGGTGCGCACGGGAGGAGACGCCGGAGGAGACACGGGAGGGGGAGGTGGGGGCGGAGGTGGGGGCGGCCCGGCGGGCCGCCCGGTGGGTCAGGAGGTCCAGCCGGTCTCCATCAGGGCCTCGGCGGCGCCGTTCGCGGGCTGCGGCACACCCGCCAGGTCCAGGCTGAACAGGGCGACCAGCAGCTGTTCGCCGCGCACGGTGGCCTGGTGCGAATAACCCGCGAGGGTGAACATCGCGGCGGCCATCTCCTCGGCGTGCAGGGTCTGCAGCCAGAGGCACTCGACCGACTTCACGTCGGCGGGCTCGGTCCAGGTGTCCACCTGGGCGACCATCCGGCTGCCCAGCAGGGTGACCCCGTCGCGCTCCTGGGCCTCGGTCAGCTCCAGGTCGTCGAAGCCCAGCCACTCCAGGTAGCGGGCGGCGGTGAACACCGCGTCCTGCGAGGTGCGCACCGGATGGGGGCGGAACGGCGCGCGGTGGCGGAACGGGCGGGGGCGGCCGGCCGAGGGCGGTGCGGGCGGGGCCGGGGCGGGCGCGTTCATCGGGTGGGCCGGGTACGGGCGGGCGGCCTGCGGGCCGGGGGCGGCGAGCGGGGCGGCGGTGCCGCCGCCCAGGCGGGTGGCGCGGTCCACCGGCAGCCGGACGGTGGCGCCGCAGTTGCAGGTGAACTCGGGCTGCGGCCACTGGTCGGAGCGGCCGCAGTGCGGGCAGCGCATGCTCAGCCAGGAGTCCTCCCAGGACCGGAAGCGCACCTGCACCGGCACCCCGCCGCGCAGCAGCGGCACCTTGAGCGAGGCCCCGCACGGGCAGGGGAGGGAGGGAGGTTCGTAGAGGTGCTCGCGGCGGCAGGCGGGGCAGCGGATCGCCCGGGCGCCACCGCCCGGCCCCGGCCGCGTGGGGTCGTGTCCGGTGAAGTCGTCGGGCAGTCCGGCCATCGCGGGCTCCGTCCGTCGGGGGCGGGTGGGTGGGACGTTTCCCATGCTCCCCGAAATGTCCGGCGCCGGGCGCGGAATGAGGCAATCCTCAGGGACGGATCAGGGAATCCTGCCCGCTCGGGTGGGGGCGGAATCCTCCCCGAGGGGGATGTCCGGCGGGCCGGACCGGGACGTTCACCCGGCGGACCAGCGGGCCAGGTCGGCGGGGGTGTCGAGGTCGTCCGGGGTGGCGACGTCGGCGCACTCGACCAGGACGAGCTCCGCCGCGTGCGCCGCCAGCAGGGCGCGGGCCCCGGCGTCGCCGCGGGCGCCCGCCGCCGCCTCGGCGAAGTGCCGGGCACCGATCAGCACCGGGTGCCCGCGCCGCCCGCCGTAGGCCGCCGCGGCCAGTTCGGCGCCCGCCCGGTGGGCGGCCAGCAGCCGGGCCACCGCGGCCGGGGTGACGCCCGGGGTGTCCACCAGCATCACCAGCGCCGCCGTGGCGTGCGGCGGCAGGGCGGCCAGGCCGGCCCGCAGCGAGGAGCCCATGCCCTGCGCCCAGTCCGGATTGCCGACCAGCCGGCAGCCCGGCAGGTGCGCGGTGGCCCGCACCCGCCCGCCCTGCGCGCCCAGCACCACCGTGACGTCCGCGCAGCCGCCGGCCCGGACCACCGCCACCGCGTGCTCCACCAGCGGCCGGCCCCCGTACCGGAGCAGTGCCTTGGGCCGCCCGCCCAGGCGCCGCCCGCCCCCGGCGGCCAGGACCAGGGCGGCGACCGGGCCCGGTCCGGCGGGTGTCGGCGCAGTCTGCATGGGGCCAGCCTGCCCGGTCGGGGCCGGGGCGCGCATGGTGGGAAGCCACAAGGGGAAGCCACTGCGGCGGCTGCGGCGGGTGCGGCTGACCGCCGACGGGCAGCTGCGCGCCTGTTCGCGACCGAGGAGTCGGACCTGCGGGCACTGCTGCGCGGTGGGGCGGACGACGCGGCGATCGAGGCGGCCTGGCGGGTGGCGGTGGCCGGCAAGGGGCCCGGGCACGCCATCGGCAGCGCGCGGTTCGTCCGGCCCGACCGTCCGATGTCGGCCATCGGCGGCTGAACGCCCCGCCGGGGCGGGGCGGCACGAGCGGGTGTGAGCTTCGACATGCTCCGGCCCGGCCCGTGGCGTCGGCTTGACCTGCTCTCGGGGCGGCTGATCTGCTGGTTCGCCGTCACCCCGCCCCTGATCCCGGGAGTTCTCCGTGCCCGCCCGCCGCACCACCCTGTCCGCCGCCACCGTGTTCCTGATATGCGCGCTCGCGCTGGTCGGCTGGCTGATCGGCGGCCGCGACCACAAGTCGACCGGCCCCAAGCCCGGTGGCGGCGTTGTCGCCGGGGCCACCGGCACCAGCCCGCTGCAGAACCCGGACGGCACCAAGCCCGGCCTGGCGCCGCTGACCACCCCCGAGGAGCGGAAGGCCGGCCGGGACGTCATCGCCAAGGTCGCCACCGCCGCCGTCGGCACCAAGGACGGCTACGACCGCAACGAGTTCGGCCCCGCCTGGACGGACAACGTCGACGGCGTCCCGTTCGGCGGCAACAAGTGCGACACCCGCAACGACCTGCTCGCCCGGGACGGCACCGGCGTCGAGCACAAGGACGGCTCGGACTGCACGGTCACCGCGATGACCATCTGGGACCCGTACACCGGCAAGAGCGTCCAGTGGACCAAGCAGCAGGCCTCCAAGATCCAGATCGACCACGTGATGCCGCTCTCCTACGACTGGCAGATGGGCGCCAGCAAGTGGGACAAGGCCAAGCGCGTCCAGATCGCCAACGACCCGCTCAACCTGATCCCCGCCGACGGCTCGCAGAACGCCTCCAAGGGCGACTCCGGCCCGGCCGCCTGGCTGCCCGCCGACACCGGGATCCGCTGCTCCTACGCGGTGCGCTTCGCCCAGGTCTCGCTGAAGTACCAGCTGCCCGTCACCGACGCCGACAAGAAGGCCATGCTCCAGCAGTGCGACGGCTGACGGACCGTTGACCCCGGCCGGGGGGCGGGTGCGATGTGCTTCGGACGCAGGTCGGATGGTATTCGTGGGCGGTGCCCCCGATCACTTCCCGGTTCCCCCGCTCGTCCGGGCGCGCCGTGCCCGCCCTCGCCGCCGTCCTCGCCCTCGCGCTGTCGAGCGGCTGCACGGGCGGCGTCGCCCGGCCTCCGCTGGACGAGCGGGTCGCCGCCACCGCGACACCCGCCCTGCGCGCGCTCTACGACCAGCACATCGACTGGCAGCCCTGCCCCGGCGACGACGGCACCGACCCGGACACGGCCGTCGTGCGGTGCGCCACCCTCAAGGTGCCGCTGGACTACGCCGACCCGGGCGGCCGCACCATCGACGTCGCTGTCACCGAGGTGCCCGCCGCGGACCGCGAGCACCGGCTCGGGGCCCTGCTGCTCAACCCCGGAGGGCCCGGCAACTCCGGTGTCAAGATGGTCCGTTGGGGCTGGAAGAACTATCAGGGGCCGCTGCACGACCGCTACGACCTGGTCGGCTTCGACCCGCGCGGCACCGGCGACACCGTCCCGGTCCAGTGCCTGGACGACTCCACGCGCGACGAGTGGGACGCCACCGACGACCCGGGCTACGGCCGCGGCCGGGTCCTCGCCGAGGCCTGCGAGGCCCGGCACGCCGACCTGCTCCCGCACCTCGGCACCCGTGACACCGCCCGCGACCTCGACGTGCTGCGCGGCGCCCTCGGCGAACGCCGCCTGGACTTCCTCGGCTTCTCCTACGGCACCCACCTCGGCGCCCGCTACGCCGAGGAGTTCCCCGAGCGCACCGGCCGGCTCGTGCTCGACGGCGCCGTCGAGCACGGCGTCCCCACCGCCCGGCTCGGCATCGAACAGGCCGTCGCCGCCGAGGACGGGTTCCGGGCCTTCGCCGCCGACTGCGCCACCGAGGACGGGGACTCCTGCCCGTTCGGCCCCGACCCGGCCACCGCCCCGCAGCGCCTCGCCCGCTTCCTCGACGGCCTGCGCGAGCACCCGCTGCGCACCGCCGACGGCCGTACGCTCACCGCCGCGCTCGGCTGGGGCGCCGTCCTGGACGCGCTCGCCGACGGTCACCAGTCCTGGTCCGGGCTGCGCGACGCCATCGAACCGGCCGTCACCCGGGGCGAGGGCGAGAACCTGCTCGCCCTCGCCGACAGCGTCTACGGACGCGGCGAGGACGGCCGCTACCAGAGCGTGGCCGACGCCTTCGCCGCCATCTCCTGCGCCGACGGCCCGCCGCCGCCCACCGACGCGGAACTGCGCCCGGCCCTCGCCGAACTCGCCGCCCGCGCCCCGCTGACCACCGGGCACGACCCGGCGGGCACCCTGCTCGTCCCGGACTGCCGGGCCTGGCCGTACCGCTCGCCCGAGGCGCCGCTGCCCGTCCGGGCGCAGGGCAGCGCGCCGGTCCTCGTGATCGGCTCCACCGGCGACCCGGTCACCCCGTACGCCTGGGCGCAGCGGCTGGCGGGCGGGCTGGAGCACGGCGTGCTGCTCACCCGGGACGGCGACGGGCACATGGCCTACTACCGGAGCAGCTGCGTCCGGGACGCGGTGGCCGCCTACCTGGTGGACGGACGGCTGCCGGAGGCGGACACCCACTGCGCGACCGACTGAGGACGGGCGGCCGGGGACGGCGGAAGGGGGCGCGCCGTGCGAACGCGGCACGCCCCCTTCGGGGTTGCGGGCCCACCGTCAGGAGGTGGGGGCCGTCAGGTCGTAGAAGGTGGTCGAGCCGATGGTCTCCGCGGTGAAGTGGGCGGCCACCCAGGACGCGATCCGGGCGGACTCGTTCTGCTGCCCGCCCTCGTCGCCGCCCGCGCCGCCGAAGCCGCGGTGGGAGCCGCCGGCGCCGATGAACCAGTGCACCTTGCCCTCCTGGACGTACGTCCGGAAGCCGTCCAGGGTCAGCGAGGGGTCGGTGCCGTTGAAGCCGCCGAGGGCCATCACCGGTTCGCCGGTGGCGAGTTGGTAGCCGGCGGCGGTCTGCGAGCCGATCGTGGCGGCCGCCCAGGTGTAGTGGTCGGCGTTCTCCTTCAGCATGGCGGCGACCTCGTCGGTCACCTTGGGGCCGTCGAGCAGGCCGCCCATGCCGCCGGGGGGCGGGCCGCCGGCGGTGGCGCCGCCGGGGAGGCCGTCGGTGCCCGTGCCCTCGGGAACCTGCGCGCCGGGGAAGCCGGTGCCGCTGCCGGTGCCGTTGCCGCGCTCGTGGCGGCCGTTGCCGTGGTCGGTGCCCGCCCCCGTGCCGCTGCCCGGGAAGCCCTGGCCGCCGGGGAAACCCTGGCCGTTCTGCCCGCCCGGGAGGCCCTTGCCGCCCTTGCGCCCCGTGCCGCCCGGTCCGAACGCGCCGTCCACGCCCGGCCCGGCGGTCACGATCGAGCCGGTGTGCGGGGTGTTCACGGTGTCCACCGCGTACGCCGCCGGACCGCCGAGCGCCGTCGCCAGGCCCACCAGGCCCGCCACCGAGGCGATCCGCGCGCCGGTCCGGCCGGAGAACCGCCCGGTCGGCGACCCGGCGGCCGGCGAGCCGACGACCAGCGGACCGGCGGCCAGCGCCGCCGCCGCGAGCAGCCCGCCGACCAGCACCGCCCAGCGCAGCCACGGCACGAAGTCCGGGCTACGGCCGAGCAGCACGAACGCCCAGACCGCCGTCACCGCGAGCGTCCCGGCCAGCACCAGCGCCCGGGGCAGCCGGTGCCGGGCCCGCCACAGGCCGTCCACACCCATGCCGACCAGCGCCGCGACGGCCGGGGCCAGCGCCACCGTGTAGTACTGGTGGAAGATCCCGGACATGAAGCTGAAGATCAGCGCGGTGGAGAGCAGCCAGCCGCCCCAGACCAGGAAGGCCGCGCGGGCGGTGTCGGTGCGGGCGTAGCGGCGGGTCGCCCAGAGGGCGGCCACCAGCAGGATCAGCGCGGCCGGCAGCAGCCAGGCGATCTGTCCGCCGATGTCGGTGCCGAACATCCGGGTCAGCCCGGTCCGGCCCCAGCCGCGACCGCCGCCGCGCATCGCACCGCCCGGCAGGTCGAGCCCGGCCGGCATCCGGGCGCCGCCGCCCACGCTGCCGGTCTCGTCGCCGTTGATCCGGCCGAGGCCGTTGTAGCCGAAGGTGAGCGAGAGGAAGCTGTTGTCCTGCGAACCGCCGACGTACGGGCGGGCGGAGGCGGGCAGCAGCTCGACGACCGCCACCCACCAGCCGCCGGCCACGACCATCGCCGCGCCCGAGAGCAGCAGCTGCCGCACCCGCCGCCACAGGCCGGTGGGCGCGACGATCAGGTAGATCACCGCGAACGCGGGCAGCACGAGGAAGGCCTGCAGGGTCTTGGTGAGGAAGGCGAGGCCGAACACCACCCCGGTGAACACCAGCCACCGGGTGCCCGCCGCCTCGACCGCGCGCACCAGCCCGTACGCGGCCAGCGTCAGCAGCAGCACCAGCAGCGCGTCCGGGTTGTTGAAGCGGAACATCAGCGCCGCGACCGGGGTGAGCGCCAGCGCGGCGCCCGCCAGCAGGCCGCCGAGCGGGGAGAAGCGGCGGCGCACCGTCGCGTACAGCACGCCGACGGTGGCCGCTCCCATCAGCGCCTGCGGGGCCAGCACCGACCACGAGGAGAGGCCGAAGATCCGCGCCGACAGGGCCATCGGCCACAGCGAGGCCGGGGGCTTGTCGACGGTGATGAAGTTCGCCGCGTCCGAGGACCCGAAGAAGAAGGCCTTCCAGCTCTGGGAGCCGGCCTGCACGGCGGCCGAGTAGAAGGAGTTGGCCCAGCCGGAGGCGCTCAGGCCCCACAGGTAGAGGACGGTGGTCGCGGCCAGCAGCGCCAGCAGGGCCGGGCGTACCCAGCGCGGGTCGTCCGCGCGCCCGCGCCAGGCGCGGGCCGGGAGGGTGCGCAGCCGGCCGGACCAGGACGCCGGCCCCTTGGGGCCGGTGGGCGGCAGGGGCTGCTCGGGGAAGAGCGGCGCCGGGTCCGGCCGGGCCGGGCCGGGCGGCACCTCCGGCGGCGGGTGGTTCGCGGCCTCGGGCCACGGTTCGCCGGCCGGAGGGGAGTAGCTGCTCGTGGTCATGCGCCATACGGTGGGTGGCGCGGCTGAGAGAACCGTGAGACGGGGCTGTGAGGCGCGTGTGATCCGGAACGTCAGGCGGATGGCGGCATGGTGAGGTGCTCGCCCAGCCACTCCAGGGCCGGGGGGATCTCCCGGGTCCAGGTGTGGAAGTTGTGGCCGGCGGTGTCCAGGGTGATGGTGGACATCTTGGTCGGGGCCTTGAAGGCGGCGACCATGGCCTCGGTCTCGTCGCGGTTGTTCTCGTCCTTCGCGGTGGTCAGCAGCAGTGAGACCGGGGCCGGCGGCTGGTTCTTCAGCCGCCACAGCAGGTCGTTCTCCTGCTTCAGCCGGTCGTTGCCGCCGAAGAGGTCACCGGTGGTCGCGTCGTGGGCGGCGCTGTAGTAGCCGGAGAGGGCGACCGCCGCGCGGTAGGAGTCGGGCTTGCGCAGCGCGAACTTGAGCGCGCAGTAGCCGCCGGTGGAGTTGCCGATCACCGCCCGGTTGGCCGGGTCGGTGCCGATCCGGTACGTGGTGGCGAGGGCCTTGGGCAGGTCGGTGGTGAAGAAGGTCTCCACCTGGGGGCCGTTCGGCACGTCCACGCACTCGGTGTCCCGGTCGCCGACCAGGGTGGGGCGGGTCATCACCAGGACGGTCGGCGGCAGCTTCTTCTGCTCGATCGCGTTCAGCGTGGACGCCGGGTACTGCATCAGCGAGATCAGCTTCTCCGGAGTGCCCGGGTAGCCGGTCAGCACCAGGGCCATCGGGAAGCGCTGCTTGGCGTAGTCCGGCTGGAAGTACTGCGGTGGCAGGTAGACGTACGCCTCGGTGGTCAGACCGCTGCCGGCTCCTTTGACGTCGACCTTCTGGATCAGGCCGGAGCGCTCCGGGTCCGAGCCCTGGGCGGAGTAGAACCTCTGCTCGCCGGTGACGGCCACCCCGGAGGCGTTGGGCTGGTGGTCGACCACCGTGCCGAGCCCGCCGCTGGTGCCGAGCAGGTCGGTCCAGGAGCTGTAGAAGCCGAAGTAGCTGTTGGCGATCAGGCCCATCGCGGCCAGGACCGACACCTGGGTGGCGAGGAACGCGCCGATCCGGCCCAGCCACGCCTTCCAGCCCTTCCCGCCGAACCGCGGCCAGAGCCACATGGTGGCGGCGAAGACGGCGATCGCGAGGAGGGAGGCGATGATCTGGAGCGGGAGTCCGGTGAGACTGAGCACGAGCCCGATCGTAGTTGACCTCCGTGGAGGCCCCGGGGCGGCCCCTTCCGATGATCGTCCTTATCGGGTTGACCCGGATGGTTCGTGCTCGGCAGCATGTCGCCCTGACGCGTACGGGGAGTGCGCGGCGGATGACAGTGGGGTGGGGTCGTGAAGTCGATGCGGTGCGCGGGGTCTTCGGGTGGGGCGGGTCTGGCGGTCAGCGGGGTGCTGCTGCTCGCGGCCTGCTCCGGCGGGGGTGGTGGTGCCGCCGCGCCGAGCGCTTCGGCGACGGTCGTGCCGAGCGCCTCGGCGACGCCGTTCGGGACGACGCTCGCGCAGTCCCTGGAGCCGGTCGGCACCGGGCTGTCGAAGGTGGCCGCGGCGACGACCGTGAAGGAGGTCGAGACCGCGCTCGCCATCGTGGAGTCCAGTGCCGACCGCGCGGTCCGGAGCCTGAAGGCCGCCGGCGCACCGGACGGGGTCGACGCGGCGCGCACCGAACTGGTGACGGGCCTGAACACGCTCTCCTCCGAGGCGCTGACGATCCGCACCGACCTCAACCTCAAGAAGTACTGCACCGTCGGCGTCATCCAGGCACAGCTCGGCGGCGGCCAGGGACTGGTGGCGGTCCCCGCCGCGCTCGCCAAGCTGGCGACGGCCGGCCAGCCGGCCGCCCTCACCGTTCCGCAACTGCCCAAGCCGCAGCCGCAGCCGCGGGCCCAGGAGAACGGTTCCCCGGTCCGCGACGGCGGGAACCGCGGCAAGGGGGAGCTGACCTTCACCAACAACGGGGACGTGGACGCCGTCGTCTCGGTCGTCCAGGACGGCCAGGCCGTGGCCTCGATGTACGTGGTCAAGGGGCAGAAGGCCACCATCGAGGGCATCACGTCGGGCTCGTACGCCTTCCACTACACCACCGGAGTGGACTGGGACGCCGACGTGAAGCAGTTCACCCAGGACTGCCGGTTCGTCAAGGTCGGTGACAAGTACGAGTTCGAGCCGTCCGGGACGACCTGGACCGTCAAGCTCCGCGCGGAGGGCGGCGAGGGCACCGGCAATTCTGCCTGGCTGACCGCGGCCACCGCCCCGCAGCCGTAGCCGCCGCGTAGCCTCTGCCCGTAACGGGCATACCGGGACGGGTCGTTGCCTTCGGATGGCACGACCCGTGCCGGGCAGTGGCGAGTTCGGTCACAATCCTTGACCTCTTGAAGTGGCCATGGCACTTTCGTGCGGCGCGGGCGTCGGCGACCAGTCGTACACCCCGCGATCCCCCACAAGGAGAGCCATGTTCAAGAGATTTGTCGCGGTGGCCGGTACCAGTGCCGTCGTCGCGGGCGGGCTGGCCTTCGCCGCCGCCCCCGCGCAGGCCGTCCAGGCGGCCGACCTGACGTCCACCATCGCCCTGAGCAACTGCTCGGCCTCGCTGGTCCGTTACCCCACCTCGGTGGCCGGCGACCGCGCGCTGATGCTCACCAACGGGCACTGCCTGCCGACCATGCCCTCGGCCGGCCAGGTGATCCAGAACGCCACCGCCAGCCGCAGCGGCACCCTGCTGAACGGCGCGGGCAACAGCCTGGGCACCGTCCAGGCCGACAAGGTGCTCTACGCGACGATGACCGGCACCGATGTCGCGCTCTACCAACTCACCGACACCTACGGGTCGATCAGCTCCAAGTACGGCGCCACCGCGCTGACCATCAGCGACTCGCACCCGACCGACGGCGCGTCGATGTACATACCCTCGTCGTACTGGAAGCAGGTCTGGAACTGCTCCGTCAACGGCTTCGTGCCGACCCTGCGCGAGGACGAGTGGACCTGGCACGACTCGCTGCGCTACAGCTCCGGCTGCAACACCACGCACGGCACCTCCGGCTCGCCGATCGTCGAGTCCGCCAGCGGGCGGATCATCGGCATCAACAACACCGGCAATGACGACGGCGCCATGTGCACCCTCAACAACCCGTGCGAGGTGGCCGCCGACGGCACCACCAAGGCCTTCAAGGGCCAGAGCTACGGCGAGGAGACGTACTGGTTCACCACCTGCCTGAACTCCAGCCGGGCCATCGACCTCAACGTCTCCGGCTGCCTGCTCACCAAGCCGGCCGGCAGCGGCACCGTCTCGGTGACCAACCCGGGCAACCAGTCCACCGTCGTCGGCGGCGCGGTGAACCTCCAGATCGGCGCCTCCGGCGGCACCGCCCCGCTGTCCTACGCCGCGACCGGCCTGCCCGCCGGGCTGTCGATCAACTCCTCCACCGGCGTCATCGCGGGCACCGTCTCCACCGCGGGCAGCTCCACCGTGACCGTCACCGTCACGGACGCCGCGGGCACGTCGGCCTCCACCTCCTTCACCTGGGCGGTCTCCACCGGTGGCGGCAGCTGCACCCCGGCGCAGCTGCTGGGCAACGCGGGCTTCGAGACCGGCACCGCCACCCCGTGGACGACGTCCAGCGGCGTGGTGGACAACAGCTCCTCGCAGGCGGCCCACGGCGGCTCCTGGAAGGCGTGGCTGAACGGCTACGGCTCGACCCACTCGGACTCGCTGTCGCAGACGGTGAGCATCCCGTCGGGCTGCAAGGCGACGCTGAGCTTCTGGCTGCACATCGACACCGCCGAGTCGGGCAGCACCGCGTACGACAAGCTGACCGTGTCGGTCAACGGCACCGCGCTGAAGACCTACTCCAACGTGGACGCCGCGGCCGGCTACCAGCAGCGCACCTTCGACCTGTCGGCCTACGCGGGCCAGAGCGTCACCGTGAAGTTCGCCGGGACCGAGGACGCCTCGCTCCAGACCAGCTTCGTGATCGACGACACCTCCGTCCAGACCGGCTGACCAGGTAACGCCCAAGGGGCGGTGGCCGGTTCGACGGTCACCGCCCTCGGGTGCGCACCGGCCTATGCTGGTCGGATGATCAAGCCGATAGAGCTGGTGATTTTCGACTGCGACGGCGTCCTGGTGGACAGTGAGGTGATCGCCGTCCGGGTGCTGGTGCGCCTGGGGGCGGAGCACGGCTGGCCGCTGACCGAGGCGGAGGCGATCGAGCTCTTCGTCGGACGGTCCGAGGCCGCCAACCGGGCGACGGTCGCCGAACGGCTGGGCGCCGAGACGGCCGTCCTGTGGAGCAAGCGCTTCGTCGAGCTGCACGCCGACGCGGTCGACGCCGGGCTGACCCCCGTGGCCGGCCTCCCGGAAGCCCTGGCCGCGATCACCCTGCCCACCTGCGTGGCCTCCAGCGGCACCCACGAGAAGATGCGCCACACCCTGGGCCGCACCGGCCTCCACGACCACTTCGCCGGACGGATCTTCAGCGCCACCGAGGTCGCCCGCGGCAAGCCCGCGCCCGACCTCTTCCTGCACGCCGCGCGTTCGATGGGCGTCGACCCGGCCGCCTGCGTGGTGGTCGAGGACAGCCGGCCCGGCGTCGAGGCCGCCCGCGCCGCCGGGATGCGCGCGCTCGGCTACGCGGGCGGCGTCACGGCCGCGGAGCGGCTGGCGGGGCCGGGCACCGTGGTCTTCGACGACATGCGGGACCTGCCCGGCCTGATCGCCGCGGGCGCGGTTCACCAGGAGTAGGCCCCGCCCTCCGGGCAGGAGAACGACCCGCGGGGCCGGGCGGGCGCGGCAATTCGGTTGCCCGGCGCGGCCGGCGGGTGGCAGGGTCGGGCACCATGGCCTCCTCCCGCAAGCTGCACCCCGACGAACTGGACATCGACGAGGCCCTGGTGCGCCGGATGGTCGCCGAGCAGTTCCCGCAGTGGGCCGGTCTGCCGGTCGAGCCGGTGGAACCGGCCGGGACCAGCAACGCGATGTACCGGCTCGGGGCGGAGCTGGTGGTGCGCATCCCGCGGATCCCCGGGGTGGTCGAGGAGATCGCCAAGGAGGACGTCTGGCTGCGGCGCCTGGCCCCGCGGCTGCCGGTCCCGGTGCCGGGCCCGCTGGCCGTGGGCGGGCCGGTCGACGGCTGCCCCTGGCCCTGGTCGGTGCTGCGCTGGCTGGACGGCGACACCCCGGACGCCGGGCGGCCGGCCGAACCCGAGCTGCTGGCCCGGGACTTGGCCGGCTTCGTGACCGCGATGCGCGGGATCGACCCGGCCGGCGCGCCCGCCGCCTACCGCAGCGAGTCGCTGGCGGACCGGGACACCGGGACGAGGAAGGCGATCGCGGCCGTGCCGGACCTGGTCGACGTCGCCGCAGCGACCGCCGCCTGGGAGCACGCCCTGGCCACCCCCGCGCCCGCCGGCCCCCCGCTCTGGATCCACGGGGACCTCCAGCCCGGCAACCTGCTGGTGTCCCCGGACGGCCGGCTCGCCGCCGTCATCGACTTCGGCTGCGCGGGCCTGGGCGAACCGGCCGTCGACCTGATCCCCGCCTGGTACGTCCTGCCCGCCGCCGCCCGCGGGACCTTCCGCGCGGCCGCGGCCCCCGACGACGCGGCCTGGGACCGCGCCCGCGGCTGGGCCCTGTCCGTCGCGTTGATGGAAGTCTCCTACTACCGGGACAGCGACCCGAGGATGACCGCCATCGCCCGCCACGTGATCGCCGAGGTGCTGGCCGAGCACGCGTCCCCGTCCGGTGGCCGTCGCCCGTAGGCCTCCCGGCGTGCGTCGTGCTCCGGGGATCCCGCCCGGGACCGGCCGGCGCCGTCTCCCGTTCAGTCCTCGGCGAGGGCGGCGTCGATCGCCGCCTCGGCGTGCAGGCGGGTGGTGGGGAAGACGGGGGCCGGGCTGTCCTCGGGCCGGACGAGCAGTTCGATCTCGGTGCAGCCGAGCACGATTCCCTCCGCGCCGGCCGCCACCAGTTCCCGGATCACCTGCCGGTACCTCGCCCGGGACTCCTCGCGGACCAGCCCGATGCACAGTTCCTCGTAGATCACCCGGTGCACCAGGGCGCGCGAGTCGGCCCGCGGCACCAGGACGTCCAGCCCGCCGGACGCCAACCGGCCCCGGTAGAAGTCCTGTTCCATCGTGAAGGCGGTTCCCAGCAGCCCGACCCGGCGCAGGCCCGCGGCCCGTACGGCCGTGGCCGTGGTGTCGGCCAGGTGCAGCAGCGGAACGGAGACCGCCGCCGCGACCTGGTCGGCGACCTTGTGCATGGTGTTGGTGCAGATCAGCAGCAGTTCGGCGCCCGCCGCCTCCAGCGCCCGGGCCGCGTCGGCGAGGACCTCGCCGGCCTCCTCCCACCGGCCGGCCGCCTGCAACCGTTCGATCTGCGCGAAGTCGACGGAGTACAGCACGAGCCGGGCGGAGTGCAGTCCGCCGAGGCGCTCGCGGGTGAGTCGGTTCAGCAGGCGGTAGTACTCGGCGGTGGATTCCCAGCTCATGCCGCCGATCAGGCCGATGGTCTTCATGGGGCTATTTATAAGCCAGGGGCGAAATACAAGGCAAGGCCATAAGGGAAACTATGACTACTCCCCTCGGGGTACCTGGTGCTGCCACTCCCGGGCGAACACCACCGAGCCCGCCTCCAGCGCCCGCAGCTGGATGACGCTGATGAAGTGTTCGGCGTCGCAGCGCAGTTGGGTGCGGGTCTGGACGGTGACGTCCCAGCCGATGTCGGGCCGCTCCAGACGGACGGTGCGGTCGGTGCGGGCCTGGGCGCTGAGCGGGGCGCCGGTGAGCACCCGGTAGGCGGTGACGGTGTGTTCGTCGCGGACCAGGCCGTCGGGGTGGGTGCGGGTGCCGTCGGTGGCGGGGGAGAGCTCGGCGCGCCACTCGTGGCGGCCGATGTCGTGCACGGTGAGGTGTTCGGGCCGGACGGTGAGCGGTTCGGTGAGGTGGATGTCGAGCGGTGCGGGCAGCACCGGGGGCTCGAAGGTGACGGGCGGGGCGCCGACGTCGGCGGCGAGGTGGCGCACCGGCAGGCTCAGGGTGGAGCGGGACGGGTCGACGCCGTACCCGGTGTCCTCCGCGGGGGGCCAGACCCAGGGCCAGTAGACCGAGGAGAGGGCGAGCCGCAGCCGGTGCCCGGCCGGGACCGTCCAGGCGCAGGCCGCGAGCTCGACCTCGGCGTCGGGCCCGTCGGCGACCAGGAAGCCCCGGGTGACCAGCTCCGAGGTGCCGTCCGGGCCGACCGCGCACAGCCGCACCGTCACCTGGACGGGTGCCCCGTCCTCGCGCAGCCGCAGCCGGACGGTCGGGGCGCCGAGCAGCTCGACGGGTTCGGGCAGCGGCTGGGAGTCGAAGCAGACCGAGCGGCCGTCCTCCTCGCGCTGGTCCGGCGGCCGGTCGGCGGGACGGCCGTGGGGGACGTAGGCGCCCGCGTTGAGGCCGGTGTGCTGCGGGGACCGGACCGGGACGTACCGGTCGTGGGAGGCGGTGCCGGCGGTGCGCAGCGGCCCGTCCAGGCCGTAGTGGATCTCCCGGACGTCGGGGGAGGGCCAGGCCTCGTCCCCGGTCCAGCGGGTGGAGAGCCAGGCGCGCAGGGCGGGTTCCTTGAGGGCGCCGGTGTCGATGCCGCGCAGCCAGTGGTCCCACCAGCGCAGGGTGTCGGGCAGGGCGGCCTCGGGCAGGCCGTGCGGCCAGGGTCCGATCAGGGCGTGGGCGGTGGGGGACTCGGCGAGCAGCCGCAGCACGAAGGAGCAGGACGGGTCGCCCCAGCCGGCCACGGCGAGGGTGGGCACGGACACCGGGACGGTGCTCGCGCGGGGTGCGAGCCAGTCGTCGACGGGCGGCTGCAGCGCCTCCAGCCGGGCCAGCCAGGCGGCCCGCCAGGCGTCGCCGACGTGCCGCGGGTCCGGTGGCAGGGCGGCGTCGGCGACCAGGGTGGTGAGCCGGGTGTGCAGGTCGGCGGCGAGCACGGCCCCGCCGAGCCGGTGGCCGCCCTCGGGGCAGGCGGTGACGACGGCGCCGACGGTGCCGGGGGTGCGGGCGGCGAGCCGCAGGGCGGTGGTGCCGGCGGTGCCGGTGCCGAGCAGGCCGAGCCGGCCGTTGCACCAGGGGCGGCGGGCGAGCCAGTCGACCACGGCGGCGCCGTCGGCCAGCTCCTGTTCGCCGCCGGGCTCACCGGGGATGCCCTCGGAGTTGCCGTGCCCGCGGGTGTCGACCCGGACGGCGGCGTAGCCGTGGCCCGCGTACCAGGGGTGGCGGCGGGCGTCCTCGGCGGCGGTCCGGTCGGTGAGGCGGCCGCCGGAGTACTCCAGCAGCGCGGGGCCGGGCTCGTCACCGACCGGCCGCCACAGCCGGGCGGCCAGCCGGGTGCCGTCGGGCAGCGGGATGTGCAGGTCCTCGCGGGTGGTGTGGAAGGGGTAGGACGGCATGGCCGCTCCCATCGGTCCCTGGCGTCGGCCTTCCGACGGTTCGGTATTTCCGACAGTAGGGGAGGGAGCGGCCCTTTTCCTGATGAGAGGGGCCTGATGAGAGGGCCTGATGCGCGGGGCCTGATGAGCGGGGCCCCGGTGGGGGCGCCCCCGGTCAGGCCTTGCTCAGCCAGGCGGTGGCGTTGAGGGCGAGGGCGGCGTCGGTGCCCGCCGGGTCGTCCCAGCCGTTGTACAGGGTGTTGCCGGACTGGCCGGTGCCGTCGTCGATCGGGGAGCTGTCGCCCCAGATCGCGACCCGGCCGGAGCCGAAGGTGCTGGTGACGAAGAACGCGCCGGTGTTGCCGCTGTAGCCGGTCCGGTAGACCAGGCCCTTGACGTTCGGGTTGTCGGCGGGCTTGAGGGTGAAGGTGGTGCCGTTGCGCAGGATCGAGCCGGTGACGGTGCCGAAGGGGCCGTGCAGCACCGGGTCGGTCGGGGCGTCGGCCGCGCGCGGGTTGTCGGTGGTGATGTTGAGCAGGTCGACCGAGAAGCCGAAGGGGTCGTTGTTGTTCACCCCGTTGTTGGTCAGCAGGTCGTTGATGATCTTCGGGGAGTCCCAGCCGTCGTTGTTGCGGTCGCTGTTGTTGTGGTCGGAGACCAGGAAGAGCCCGCCGCCGTTCTTCACGAAGTTCATGATCGCGGCCTTCTCGCCCGCGGAGAAGCGCGTGTTGGGCTCCGGGATCACGAAGGTGTCGAAGTTGGCGAGGTCGAGCGCGGCGCCGGTGCCGTAGCTGATGGTGGACCCGGCGGGGAGGGTCTTCAGGCTGTACTGGCCGGTCTTCTGGAGGGCGACGCCCCAGGCGGACAGGGCGCCGGTCCAGCTCTTCTCGGTGGTGGGGTCGGCGTTCTGGGCCAGCGGGTCGGGCTGGCTGGTGCTGATGATCCAGTCGGCGTTGCCCGCGGTCTCGGCCTTGCTGTTGTCGAACAGCACCCGGTGCGGGGTGGCGCCGACGGTGGCGGTCCTGGCGGCGGGCGCGGCGGGCGCGGTGAGTGCGGCGGGGCCGGGCGCGGCGGTGGCGGCGGGGGTGGTGAGACCGGCCGTGAGCAGGGCCGTTCCGGCGAGGGCCGCGGCGGTTCGGATGCGGATCGTCATGTGCCGTTCCTCCGTGGGGAGTTGAGGGGGCAGCGCTCAGGTTTTCGCGCGTAGAACGGGAGTATCCGCGCGTAGAGCGCCGGGTGAAAGCCCTCCGAGGTTACGAAGCCTTGTACGGGTCGTGACGATCTTCGGGAGGGGGGTGGAAGCCGGGGGAGACCGGGGGCGGACGAATCCGTAATTGCGCATGACTTGCAACTGCGCGCACCGAGGCGGAAAGATGGCCCAGCTTCGACCGCCCGACCGAAAGGACACGACGATGACCGCCCCCCGCTGGCGCGACCGGCTCACCCGTGAGGAGTGGATCCGCCTGGCCGGAATGGGCGGATTCATCCTCGCGCTCCACGTCATCGGCTGGTTCACCCTGCTCGCGGTGGTCGAGCCCGAGCACTACGACGTCGGCGGCCAGGTGTTCGGCGCCGGCATGGGCCTGACCGCCTACACCCTCGGCATGCGGCACGCCTTCGACGCGGACCACATCGCCGCCATCGACAACACCACCCGCAAGCTGATGGGCCAGGGCAAGCGGCCGCTGTCGGTCGGCTTCTGGTTCTCGCTCGGGCACTCGTCGATCGTCTTCGGCCTCTGCGCGCTGCTGGCCCTCGGCATCCGCTCGCTGGCCGGCCAGGTGGAGTCCGACGACTCGACGCTGCACGAGATGACCGGCCTGATCGGCGTCGCCGTCTCCGGCACCTTCCTGCTGCTGCTCGGCCTGATCAACCTGGGCGCCTTCAACGGCATCCTCAAGGTCTTCCGCCGGATGCGCGAGGGCGACTACGACGAGGCGGAGCTGGAGCGCCAGCTGGAGCGGCGCGGGCTGATGAACCGCATCCTCGGCAGGGTCACCAGGGCCGTCACCAAGCCCTGGCACATGTACCCGGTGGGCCTGCTGTTCGGCCTGGGCTTCGACACCGCCACCGAGGTGTCCCTGCTGGTGCTGGCGGGCGGCGCGGCGGCCTTCTCGCTGCCCTGGTACGCGCTGCTCACGCTGCCGATCCTGTTCGCGGCCGGAATGAGCCTGCTGGACACCATCGACGGCTCGTTCATGAACTTCGCGTACGAGTGGGCCTTCTCCAAGCCGGTCCGCAAGATCTACTACAACCTGACCGTCACCGGGCTGTCGGTGCTGGTCGCGCTGGTGATCGGCTCGATCGAGCTGATCGGCCTGCTCGGCGAGAAGCTGGACATCACCAGCGGTCCGGTCGCCTGGATCGGCGCACTCGACCTCAACTTCGTCGGCTACGCCATCGTCGGACTGTTCGTGCTCACCTGGGCCGCGGCGATCGCCTACTGGAGGCTCGGCAACGTCGAGGAGAAGTGGTCGGCCGGGCTGGCCGCCGCTTCCGCCGCCGGTGCTGCCTCCGCTTCCGCCTCCGCGAAGTCCGAGTAGGGCGCGCAGGACCGAGGGGCCGGTGACCGGGGGTTCGGTCACCGGCCCCTCGGGGCTTTCCGGGGGCTTTCCGGGGCCGCGCCGGGCGGGCGCCGCGGCCGCGCTACTTCAGCGCGGCGAGCACCGCCTGGGCCATCACCTGCTCGCCGGTCGCGTTGGGGTGGAACGGCACGGCGGGCGAGCCGGGCAGCGCGCCCTCGATCCAGCGGTCGTCCGAGCAGACGTCGTGCCCGAGGGTCGGCGTCGCGGTGTCCACGTAGGTCGCGCCGTTCGCGGCCGCGGTGGACTTCAGCGCGGCGTTCAGCTTGTTGAGCACGCCGTACATGTACTCGACGTCGCCCGGCGTCACCGGCTGGCGCAGGACGCACTTCGAGCCGTCGGCGGGCAGCACGGACGGGTAGCCGACCAGCAGCACCCTGGCCCCGGGCGCCTTGGCGTGGATGCGCTTGAGGGTGTCGGCCAGCTGCGGGGCGATGGTGGTGCGGATCCGCTCGGCCAGGTCGTCGGTGCCGTACTGCCAGGACATGCTGCTCCAGTCCCAGTGGCCGTGGTGGTAGACGTCCTTGCAGGGCGTGCCGAGCGGGTTGACGACGGCGCCGGCGATGCAGGTGGCGACCAGTTCGCCGAGGCCGAGGTCGCTGGCCGCGAGGTCGTTGCCGCCGATCCCGAGGGTGACCAGGTCGGTGTCGGCGGTCACCGCGTCCAGCTGCGGGTCGTTGACCCTGATGAAGGCGTCGTACTGGGGCTGCGTCATCGCCTTGATCTTGGCCGCGGAGCAGGTGACGTCGGTGTACCGGCCGGACTTGAGGGCGGCGGCGACCAGGTGGCCGTAGTTGCGGTCGGAGCGCAGGCACAGACCGGCCGACTGGCCCGGCACGCCGGCGCCGGCGGCGTAGGAGTCGCCGAGCGCCACGTAGTGCTTCGGCGCGGCGCCGGCGGCCTGGGCGCTGCTGGAGGTGAGCGCGAGTGCGGCACCGAGAGCGACGGCGGCGAGCGCGGTGGAATTCCGGAGGTGCCGGGATTTCCGGGCAGGGCGGAGCACGATTCCTCCTGGGGGAGAGAAACGACGGGTGGGGGTCGCATCGAGCCGGGCCACAGCTACTCGCAGGTAAGTTACTGCCAGGTTTCCCGGACGTCCATGGTTTGCGCGGAAATTGCCGACATTCCGTCAGGCGGGCCCGGACGGAATTCCGCATTTCGCCCCACCGGGTGCCGAACGGCTATCGCGCCACTGCCGGCGGCAATTCCGAAACGGCCCGGAGCGGAATTCACGCGGGCGGTTGTTACCCGCCGGTTGACCGGACGTCACCGCAGACCGCAGTATCGGGCGCACAGCGGCGGCGCGTCCCGGACGCGCCGCCACCGCGAGCCCCGACGGAGGACTGCGCATGGCCCTGGACGCCGACGTCATCGTCATCGGAGCGGGCCTCGCGGGCCTCGCCGCCACCGCCGAACTCGCCGACGCCGGACGGAAGGTGATCCTCCTCGACCAGGAGCCCGCCGCCTCCTTCGGCGGCCAGGCGCACTGGTCCTTCGGCGGCCTCTTCCTGGTCGACTCGCCCGAGCAGCGCCGGATGCGGATCCGCGACTCGCACGCCCTCGCCCTGCGGGACTGGCTCGGTACGGCCGGCTTCGACCGGCCCGAGGACGCCTGGCCGCGCCGCTGGGCCGAGGCGTACGTGGACTTCGCGGCGGGCGAGAAGCGCTCCTGGCTGCACGGCATGGGCGTGCGGTTCTTCCCGGTGGTCGGCTGGGCCGAGCGCGGCGGCTACCTCGCCGACGGGCCCGGCAATTCGGTGCCGCGCTTCCACATCACCTGGGGCACCGGGCCGGGGCTGCTGGCGCCCTTCGTCCGGCGGGTCCGCGCCGCCGCCGCGCGCGGCCTGGTGGACCTGCGCTTCCGGCACCGGGTCACCGGGCTGTCCGCCACCGCGGGCGCCGTCGACACCGTCACCGGCGAGGTGCTGGTGCCGAGCCCGGTGGGCCGGGGCGAGGCCAGCTCGCGGGAGGCCGCCGGGAGCTTCGAGCTGCGCGCCCAGGCCGTGATCGTCACCTCCGGCGGCATCGGCGGCAACCACGACCTGGTCCGCAAGGCCTGGCCGGCCCGGCTCGGCACCCCGCCCGCCAGGCTGCTCTCCGGGGTGCCCGCGCACGTGGACGGACTGATGCTGGAGGTCGCCGGCCGGGCCGGGGCCAGCCTGATCAACGGCGACCGGATGTGGCACTACACCGAGGGCATCGAGAACTGGGACCCGATCTGGGCCCGGCACGGCATCCGCATCCTGCCCGGCCCCTCCTCGCTCTGGCTGGACGCCCGCGGCAAGCGGCTGCCCGTCCCGCTGTTCCCCGGCTTCGACACCCTCGGGACGCTCGAACACATCATGTCCACCGGGTACGAGTACACCTGGTTCGTGCTCAACCAGCGGATCGTCGAGAAGGAGTTCACCCTCTCCGGCTCCGAGCAGAACCCCGACCTGACCGGCAAGTCGGTGCGCGGTGTGCTCGGGCGCGCGCTGCCCGGCGCCCCCGGCCCGGTCCAGGGCCACCTGCGGCACGGCCGGGACTTCGTGGTCGCCCGCGACCTCGCCGACCTCGCCCGGGGCATGAACGCCAGGACCGGCGAACCGCTGATCGACCCGGACGAGCTGCGCCGCACCGTCGAGGACCGCGACCGGCAGCTGGCCAACCCCTTCGCCAAGGACCTCCAGGTCACCGCGATCCACGGGGCCCGCCGCCACCTCGGCGACCGGCTCATCCGCACCGCCGCCCCGCACCGCATCCTCGACCCGGGCGCCGCGCCGCTGATCGCCGTCCGGCTGAACATCCTGACCCGCAAGTCGCTGGGCGGACTGGAGACCGATCTGTCCTCCCGGGTGCTGCGGCCGGACGGCGAGGTGCTGCCGGGGGTGTACGCGGCCGGCGAGGCCTCCGGGTTCGGCGGCGGGGGCGTGCACGGGTACCGCTCCCTGGAGGGGACGTTCCTGGGCGGCTGCCTGTTCTCGGGCCGTACGGCGGGACGGGCGGCGGCCCGGGCGGTCGGGTAGCGCCGGCCGTCGGACGGCGGGGCGCGAGGCGTGGGGCGCGGGCGCGGGCGCGCGAGGTGGGAGGGGTCCCTGTCGAAGCGCCCGCGGTCCGGGTCCGTCCCGTCCGGGTCCGACCCGCGGCCCGGGCGCCGGCAGGGTGACAGGTACAGTGCGGAGGCCGGTGCGCAGGGTGCCGCAGCCCAGGAGGGGTCAGGAGAACCGATGAGCCGCCGAGACCGCGACGGTGCCCGGGACCGCAAGCGGGGCGCCGGCGCCCCCGTGACCGTCACGGTGTGCCGGGGCTGCTGCTGCGGCACCGAGGCGAAGCACCCCGGGGTGGACCACGCGGGCCAGTACGAGCGGCTGCGCACGGCGGTGGGCCCGTCGGGCCGGGTCCGGGCGGTCAAGTGCCTGGACGTGTGCACCCAGTCCAACGTGGTGGTGGTGGGCCCCTCGGCCGAGGGCCGGGCGGCGGGCGGCCGGCCGGTCTGGCTGGGCTTCGTGCTGATGGACGAGATGATCGACGAGATCGCCGCCTGGGTGCGCGCGGGCGGCCCGGGCCTGGCCGCTCCGCCCGGGCTGCTCGACCTCCAGCTGATCTCGGTCTCCCGGCGGGTCCGCGAGGGCCTGCCCGAGTGAGGCCGTGCCCCCGGCGCTACCGACTGATCGTCAGATCGTATTCAACCGGGACGGATCCGGGGCTGCCCGGGGGCCGTCAGCACTACCATGACCGGTGGCGCCGGGCCCTCGCGGACGGCGCCGAGCCGATTCCGCGCGAGGGAGGAAGCCGATGACGACGGTCTGCCGCATCTGCGCGGGCACCGGCCGGACCGCCGGTCTCAGCTGCCGGACCTGCCAGGGCACCGGCACCACCGAGGTGGGCGGCGGGGGCGGCAACTGCTTCCTCTGCGACGGCACCGGGGTGTACGTGCGCTACCGGGTGGACGCGACCGGGGCCAAGCACGCCTACCGGGACGAGATCTGCCGCACCTGCGACGGCACCGGCAACCGGGCCGCCACCCAGTGGGACGAGCCCTCCGGCTGAGGACGGACCCGGCCGGTGGCGCGGGCCGCGGGCCCGGGTGGGCCCCGCAGCACCGCCGACGACCGCTCAGGCCGGGGGACCGGTGGGGGCCATGATGCGGCGTCGAGACGGTACGGGTACGCCCTTTACCGAATCATGGTCGAACATTGGCGTTCGAATGGTGGGTACGCTGCGACCCGTTCACCCGGCGTCCGTGCGCGATCAACGTGCCGCTGGAAGAGTCCCGCGCATGGATATCCCCAACATGGGCGTGCCGGCCAAGCTTGCCGACCGCATGAGCATGGCCGAGCAGCACGAGTACCTGCGGGCCCGTTTCTCCCGCCGCCGGATGCTGCGCGCCGGTGCCGTGACCGTGGGCGCCGTCGCCGTCGGCGGCGCTCTGGGCAGCGGGACGGCCTTCGCCGCCCCGGCCGGCCCGCAGCTGCTGACCGGTGGCACGACCAGCGGCATCGACGGCGCGCTGGTCGCGCCGACCGGCCGTCACCTCCAGTTCGGCCCCGAGCCGGACACCCAGTTCCGCGTCTCCTGGCAGGTGCCGGCCCCGGTCAAGAAGCCGTTCCTGCGCTTCGGGAAGACCCCGTGGGAGCTGAGCCACAAGGTCGAGGCCGAGGTCCGCGCCCTGCACACCCCGGCGCTGACCCCGAACAGCCAGCCGGTGGACCAGTACTACCTGCACGTGGCGCTGGAGGACCTGCGCCCCGACACCACCTACTACTACGGTGTCGGCCACGAGGGCTTCGACCCGGCCTCGCAGCAGCAGATCTCCACCCTGCACACCTTCCGCACCGCGCCCTCCCGCGACCACCGCTGGGGCAAGGTGTACGAGCCGTTCACCTTCACCGCCTTCGGCGACCAGGGCGTCAGCGCGCACGCGGCCGGCAACGACCACATCATCAAGGCCCAGAACCCGGCCTTCCACCTGCACGCCGGCGACATCTGCTACGCCGACCCGGCCGGTTCCGGCACCGACCCGGACAAGTCCGTCTTCAACGCGAAGACCTGGGACGACTTCCTGGTGCAGACCGAGACGGTCGCCGCCGAGATCCCGTGGATGGTCGCGTACGGCAACCACGACATCGAGGCCTGGTACTCGCCGAACGGCTACGGTGGCGAGAACGCCCGCTTCTTCCTGCCGAACAACGGCCCGGACCCGCGCGCCGTCCCCGGCGTCTACACCTTCCGCTACAAGAACGTCGGCGTCGTCTCGCTGGACGCCAACGACGTCTCCTACGAGATCCCGGCCAACCTGGGCGTCTCGGCGAACAAGCAGACCAAGTGGCTGGAGCGCACCCTCAAGGACCTGCGCAACGACGAGACCGTCGACTTCGTCGTGGTCTTCTTCCACCACTGCGCCTTCTCCACCACCGTCGCGCACGCCTCCGAGGGCGGTGTCCGCGAGGCCTGGGTGCCGCTGTTCGAGAAGTACCGGGTGGACCTGGTCATCAACGGCCACAACCACATCTACGAGCGCACCGACGCGATCCTCGGCAACAAGGTCTCGAAGCAGGTGCCGAGCGGCGCCACCATCGAGCCGGCCAAGGACGGCGTGGTCTACGTCACCGCGGGTGCGGCCGGCCGCAGCCTGTACAAGTTCGACGTGCCGGACACCTACGAGGGGCACGAGAACCACCAGGACGAGGTCAAGACCTACTACTGGAGCAAGGGCAGGGTGAAGACCCCCGAGACCATCCAGTGGTCGCGGGTGCGCTACACCGGCTACTCCTTCATCAAGGTCGACGTCACCCCGAAGCACCTGGGCCAGAAGTCGGTCATGAAGGTCACCGCGCTGGCCGAGGACGGCACGCAGATCGACAACTACACGATCCTGCGCACGGTCGGCGAGGGCTGGGACTCGAACCGCGACGACGACGGCCAGGGCGGCGGCTGGGGCTGGTAGTCCCCGAGCGGCCGGCGCTCCCCGGACGCGCCCGACGGGCCCCGGCGGTGAGGGAGGACCTCAGCGCCGGGGCCCGTACATGATGACGCCGACCCCGGCCAGGCAGACCAGCGCGCCCAGCACGTCGTAGCGGGTCGGCCGGAAGCCGTCCACGGCCACGCCCCACAGCAGCGAGCCGGCCACGAACACCCCGCCGTACGCGGCCAGCACCCGGCCGAAGTCGCTGTCCGGCTGCAGGGCGGCGACGAAGCCGTACGCGCCGAGCGCCACCACCCCCAGGCCGGCCAGCCACCACGGCCGCTGCTCGCGCACGCTCTGCCAGACCAGCCAGCAGCCGCCGATCTCGGCGACGGCGGCGAGGGCGAACAGGGCGACGGAGCGAAGGACGGTCATGCGGCCGAGCCTAGGGCGTCAGCTCTGGCGGTACGTGGCCAGGAAGCGCCCGATCCGGTTGACGGCCGTCTCCAGGTCGTCGGCCCGGGGCAGGGTGACGAAGCGGAAGTGGTCCGGGCGCGGCCAGTTGAAGCCGGTGCCCTGGACGACGTGGATCTTCTCGCGCAGCAGCAGGTCCAGCACGAACCGTTCGTCGTCGACGATCCGGTGCACCGCCGGGTCCAGCCTGGCGAAGGCGTACAGCGCGCCCTTGGGCTTGACGCAGCTGACGCCGGGGATCTCGTTGAGCGCCTTGACGGCGATGTCGCGCTGCTCGGTGAGCCGGCCGCCGGGCAGCACCAGGTCGTTGATGGACTGGTGGCCGCCGAGCGCCGCCTGCACGGCGTACTGGGCGGGCACGTTGGGGCACAGCCGCATGCCGGAGAGCATGGTCAGGCCCTCCAGGTAGTCGGTGGCGTGCTGCCGGGGGCCGGAGACGACCAGCCAGCCGCTGCGGAAGCCGGCCACCCGGTAGGACTTGGAGAGGCCGTTGAAGGTGAGGGTCAGCACGTCGTCGGCCAGGGCGGCCAGGCAGTGGTGCTCGGTGCCGTCGTAGAGGATCTTGTCGTAGATCTCGTCGGCCAGCACCATCAGGTGGTGGCGGCGGGCCAGGTCGAGGATGCCCTCCAGCAGTTCCTTCGGGTAGACGGCGCCGGTGGGGTTGTTGGGGTTGATGACGACGATCGCCTTGGTGCGGGCGGTGATCTTGGCGGCGATGTCGTCCAGGTCCGGGTACCACTCGGCCTCTTCGTCGCACAGGTAGTGCACGGCCTTGCCGCCGGCCAGCCGGACCGCGGCCGTCCAGAGCGGGTAGTCGGGCATCGGCACGAGGACCTCGTCGCCGTCGTCCACCAGCGCGGTGACGGCCATCTGGATCAGCTCGGAGGCGCCGTTGCCGAGGTAGACGTCGTTGACGGTGATGCCCTGGACCCCGCGCTGCTGGTAGTACTGCACCACCGCCCGGCGGGCCGGCAGGATGCCGCGCGAGTCGCTGTAGCCGTGCGCCTTGGGCAGGTTGCGGATGATGTCCTGGATGATCTCCTCGGGCGCCTCGAAGCCGAACGGGGCCGGGTTCCCGGTGTTCAGCCGCAGCACGCTGTGCCCGGCCTCCTCCAGGGCGTTGGCCTGGTCGACCACCGGGCCCCGGATCTCGTAGCACACGTCATTCAGCTTGCTGGACTGTCGAAACTCCATCTGCGGCCTCCCGACCGTCACCACCGCTCCGTTGCTTCAGCTTTGTTCTACCAAGTGTGTACTTGGAAAGTCCAACCTCTTGGCTATGCTGATCCACATGTCACGCCGAAGCTACGACCAGTACTGCGCCGTCGCCCGCGCCCTGGACGCGGTGGGGGAGCGCTGGAGCCTCCTGATCGTCCGTGAGCTGCTCGGCGGCCCGCGCCGCTACACCGACCTGCACGCCGACCTGCCCGGCGTCTCCACCGACATCCTGGCCGCCCGGCTCAAGCAGCTGGAGGCGGAGGAGCTGGTGACCCGCCGCCGACTGGAGCGGCCCGCCAACGCGACGGTCTACGAACTGACCGTGCGGGGCCGTGAACTGCGCCCGGTCGTCGAGGCGCTGGGGGAGTGGGGGCTGGCCGCCCTCGGCGAGCAGCGGCCCACCGACGCCGTGCGCGAGCACTGGTTCACGCCCCGCGGGGCGGAGGAGCCCGCGGCGGTCGCGGCCGGCTGACGACCGCGGGCGTGCCCGGTCGCCCGGACGGGGCGGCGGCAAGGCCCCCGTCGCCGACCGCCGCCCCGTGTGCCCTCAGTGTGTTCCGGGCCGATCAACGAACGATCGGCGTGCGATGAGCGCCGGGGCCCGTCGCCGCCCCGGACGGGCACGCACGTACGATCGTCGGATCGTCGGACCGCCGGAGTCGTTCCAGGAGAGCGGAGGCCAGCCCGTGCCCACCCCCTACCGCAGCTATGTCGCCGTCGGCGACTCCTTCACCGAGGGCATGGGGGACGACCTGCTGCCGGACGGTCACTACCGGGGCTGGGCCGACCGGGTCGCCTCGGCACTGGCCGCCGAGCGCACCGACGCGCAGCCCGCGGACGCCGGCTTCCGGTACGCCAACCTCGCCGTCCGCGGCAAGCTCATCGGCCAGATCCACGACGAGCAGCTCGCCGCCGCCACCGCGATGGGGGCCGAGCTGGTCACCCTGGCCGGCGGCCTCAACGACGTGCTGCGCCCCGGCTGCGACATCGACGCGGTCGAGCGGCTGCTCGGTCGCTGCGCCGCCGGGCTGCGCGCCACCGGCGCCACCGTCGTGCTGTTCACCAGCACCGACCCCACCCGGCGCATGGCCGGCAGCGCCCGGCTGCTGCCCGCCATCCTGCGGATGAAGGCCTTCGTCCAGGAGCTGGGCCGGCAGGACGGCTTCGCCGTGGTCGACCTGTTCTCCGCGCCCTGCTTCGACGACCGCCGGCTGTGGGCCGAGGACCGCCTGCACCTCTCGTCCGAGGGCCACCGCCGGGTCGCCGCGGGAGTGCTGGAGGCGCTCGGCCGCCCCGCGGCCTTCGACTGGCGCGCCCCGCTGCCCGCCGCCGCCCCGGCCGGCCGCGCCGAGCGGCTGCGCGAGGACGCCCGCTGGCTGGGCACCCACCTCGGCCCGTGGATCGGCCGCCGCCTCACCGGCCGCTCCTCCGGCGACGGCCGCCCGGCGAAGCGGCCGGAGCTGCTGCCGTACCGCTGAGGCTCGCTACTCCTCGGCGCCGGCGCCCGGCGCGTCGAGGACCAGGCTCGCCATCGGGGCGTGGGTGGTCCAGCCCATCGCCTCGTAGAGCGCCCGTCCCTCCGGCGTGCCGACCAGTACGCCGGTGTGCGCGCCCCGCTCGTGCGCGGCGGACTGGAGCGTTCGCATCACCAGGACGCCCAGGCCCCGGCGGCGGTGCTCGGGCACGGTGGTGATCTGGTCCGGTACGGCCACCGGGCCGGCCAGGCCCGCCTGGCCGCGCGCGGCGAGGTGCCCGTCCCCGGTGCGCACCAGCGCCCGGAGGACCCCGCCCCGCTCCCAGGCGGTCACGGTGTACCCGGCCGGGACCTCGGGCCGCTCGGCGACGAGCGGCACGCTCATCAGGAAGCCCGGCACGTCCAGGCGCCACCGTTCGTCCAGCCAGGGGCGCACCGTGGCGTCCTCGGCGAACAGCTTCAGCCAGGTGGTCGGCGCGGTGACGGTCTCGGCGAGCTTGCGGACGTCGGCCTCGGTCGGCTCCGGCAGTACGTGCCGGCCCACCTCGCCGGCCGGCGCGCCGACGTCGATGCTCCAGCCCCAGGGCCGGTCCACCGGCTCGGCGGAGCCGCGCGAGACGGCCCAGCCCGAGATCCACATCCGGACCAGGTCCTTGGTGTCCGGTTCCCGCATGTCGCCCACCCCCGTGTGTAATGGTCTCAAAGGCAGTGCATAGCTTACCGACAGCGAGGGTCGTCGGGCCAGTAGGATTTCCGGGTTCACGGTGCCGCCCGGCGCCGGCTGCTGGAAGGACCCCGGAACGTGCGCGAGACCGAGCCGCCGCAGGACCCCACGGCGGCCGCGCCGACCCCGCTGGAATCCGACTGCGGCAGCTGCTTCGGCCTCTGCTGCGTCGCGCTGCCGTTCGCCGCCGGCAGCGACTTCGCCATGAACAAGGCGGCCGGCAGCGCCTGCCACAACCTCCGGACCGACTTCCGCTGCGGCATCCACGCCCAGCTGCGCGACCGGGGCTTCCAGGGCTGCACGGTCTACGACTGCTTCGGCGCCGGGCAGCGGGTCTCCCAGGTGACCTTCGGCGGCCGCAGCTGGCGCGAGGAGCCGGACAGCGCCAAGGCGATGTTCGACGTCTTCCCGATCGTGCGGCAGCTGCACGAGCTGCTCCGCTACCTCACCGAGGCGCTCACCTTCGCCGCCGCCGCTCCCGTCCACGACGAACTGCGGCAGGCGCTGGCGCAGACCGACCGGCTGGCCGGCGGCACCCCCGAGGAGATCCTCGCCGTCGACGTCCCGGCCCACCGGCAGCGGGTCAGCGAGCTGCTGCTGCGCGCCGGTGAACTGGTCCGTGCCGCCGTCCCGCGCCGCCGCGAGCTCCGGGGCGCCGACCTCTTCGGCGCCCGCCTGCGCGGCGCCGACCTGCGGGGGGCCAACCTGCGCGGCGCCCTGCTCGTCGCGGCCGACCTCTCCGGCGCGGACCTGCGCCTCGCCGACCTGGTCGGCGCCGACCTGCGGGACGCCGACCTGGCCGGCGCGGACCTCGGCACGGCCCTCTTCCTCACCCAGGCCCAGCTCAACGCCGCCCGCGGCGACGCCACCACCCGCCTCCCGGACGGCCTCACCCGGCCCGCCCACTGGCCCGAGACCGCTCCGGCCCCGGCGGCCGGCGGCCGGGCCGGAGGAGGGGCCGGGCCCCGCTCCGGCAAGGGCGGCAGCCGCCCCGCCCGGGGCGGACGCCGACGCTAGGGCGGCTCTGACACCTCCGGAAGCCCCGGCGGGCCGCTGCCGCGCCGGACGTCGGGCCGACCGACTTCCCGCGCGGGGAGGCGGGGCTCAGCCGGTCAGCAGGCGGGCGCGCAGGGCGGCGGTCTGCTCCCGGTCGATGCCGAGGGTGCCGGTGAGGTAGGCCTCGACCGAGCCGTAGCGGTCGGCGAGGTCGGCGAGGGTGAGCCGGATGACGGCCTCCGGGGCGCGCCCGAAGGCGGGCCAGCGCAGGGTGCGGCCGGGGTGGGCGGCGTGCCAGTCGGCGACGAAGTGCGGGGTGGCGAGCTCGGTGAGGGCGAAGTCGGCGGCGATGTCGTCCTCGCCGACGCCGAGCAGGGTGAGCAGCAGGGCGGCGATCAGCCCGGTGCGGTCCTTGCCGGAGGCGCAGTGGAAGACCACCGGGGCGTCGGCGGCCGTGATCACGTCCAGGGTCTGGCGGATCTCCTTCACCCCGTCCTCGGCGACCTCGGCGAAGCGGTCGGCGAGGTAGCGCCACGGGTCGAGCTCCGGGTCGATCTCGGCCTGGTCGTACGGGCGGTGCTCGATCGAGAGGTTGTGGTACTCCAGGCCCTCGAACGCGGGCACCCGGCCCTTGGCGGCGATCTCCCAGGGGTAGCGCAGGTCGATCACGGTCCGCACGCCGAGGGCGTGCAGCCGGTCGAGGTCCGCGGGGGAGTCGAGCTTGCCGAGCGAGTCGGAGCGGTACAGCAGCCCCCACCGGACGGAGCGTCCGCCGGCGGCCGCACAGCCGCCCAGGTCGCGGAAGTTGTGCAGGGCATCGAAGGAGTGGTGACGCGTCGTCATGCGCGCACTCTAGTCAGCGGCGGGCCGCTCGCCGCGGGGTGGGCCGTAGCCGTGGGCGAGCAGGTCGAAGGCGCCGGTGGCGTCCCCGACGGCCTCGGCGTACAGCTCGTCGGCGGTGCGGCCGTCCCGGATGCGGCGCCAGTTGTGCAGGGCGAGGACCCGCTGGGTGGCGGTGACCTGGGCGGCGAGCAGGGTGGCGGTGAGCTCCTGCGGCCCGGGCAGGCCGGGGCTCGCGCGCAGCGCCTCGGCCAGCGACCGCTCGGCGCGGGCCACGTACTCGCCGACCCGGGCGGCCAGGCTGGGGGTGCCGTGGACCAGGCCGGTGAAGGCGAGCACCGCGGGGTGGTCGTTGAGGCCGGTGACCGGGTCGCGCCGGGTGAGCCCGGCCAGGAAGTCCCGCAGCAGCGCGTCGAGCACCGGTTCGCCGGGCGGCCGGGCGCGGACCACCTCGGCGGCCTGTTCCTGGTGGTCGGCGAAGCGGTGGACGACCAGGTCCTCCTTGGTGGGGAAGTAGGAGAACAGCGTCGGTTTGGAGACCTCGGCGGCGGCCGCGACGTCGGCCACCGACACCCGGTCGAAGCCGTGCTCCAGGAACAGCGCGATGGCCGCCTCGGAGATGGCCCGCCGGGTCCGCTCCTTCTTCAGCTCCCGCAGTCCCGTCATGCGCCTCAGGCTAGCAGCGGGGATTGACCGGGACAGGTTTTGGACCCGGTCCTCCGGCGGGCGTGTCCCGGCCCGGGAGTGCCGCCACCGTGCACGGCGGACGGAGCCTAGGCGCTGCGGTCGGCGAGCACCTCGCGGACGACGTGGCGGGCGTTGGCGGTCAGCGCCTGGTCGGTGTGGCGGTAGTACGGGATCGTCACCAGGGCGATGGAGAAGGCCCAGGCGCGGCCGCGGGCCCACATCGCCTCGTCCGCGCGCAGGGCGGCGCGGAAGGCCGGCCGGGCGGCGGCGGGCAGCAGGTTCCAGGCGACGATCAGGTCGGCGGTCGGGTCGCCGACGCCCATCAGGGCGAAGTCGATGACGGCGGAGAGCCGCCCGGTGGGGGCGAGCAGCAGATTGCCCGGGGTGAGGTCGCCGTGCATCCAGACCGGCGGGCCGGCGTACTCGGGCAGCCGAAGCGCCTTGTCCCACAGGGTGGTTGCGGCGCCCGTGTCGATCGAGCCGGAGAGCTGGGCGATGGCCGCGCGGGTGGCACCGTCCCGGGAGGCGAGCGGGGCGCTGCGCTGGGAGGGCGGGGCGCCGGCCGGGTCGACGGCGCGCAGCGCGTTGACGAAGCCGGCCAGGTCGCGGGCCAGGGCCTGGGGCGCGGCCAGCGCGTTGACGGCCGGGTTGGCGCCGTCCAGCCAGTGCAGCACCGACCACTCCCACGGGTAGCCGGCGGCGGGCCGGCCGACCGCGAGCGGTGCCGGGACGGGCAGCGGCAGCCGCGGCGCCAGCCGGGACAGCCACTGCTGCTCCCGCCGCAGGCCCCCGGCGGCCCACTCCACCCGGGGCAGCCGGACGGCGAGTTCGGGCCCGAGGCGGAACATCGCGTTGTCCGCCCCGGGGGCGGGGACCGGGGTGATCGGAAGGCGCTCCCACTGCGGGAACTGGACGGAGATCAGCCGACGGACCAGGGTCGCGTCGACCACCGGCCCGTCGGGGTGCATCCGGGTGGCAGCGCACATGCCCGGCAGCGTACAGCGCTGGTCGTTACCGTTCAGCCCGATTCCCGAACTGCGCACATTCCGAAGGCCATTCGAAAGCGATCAGCGGACGTTCAGTCGAAGGTGACCCGCACCCCGATGGTGCCACCCTTGCCGAAGCGCAGCACGTTGGCGGTCAGCGCCACCGCGCACAGCAGCCCGTACTTGCGCCGCAGCAGCTTCCGGTAGGCGGGCGCCCGGTCCGGGTCCAGCACTGCGGCGGCCGGCACCTGGGCGCCGAGCAGGTTCCCGCGGATGTCGCTCGGCCCGACCAGCACGTCCGAACGGTTGCGCAGGCGCTTGACCTTGCCCGTCTTCGTGACGGTGGTGAAGACCAGCGCGTCACCGTCGCGCGCGACCCACACCGGGGTGGCGACCGGAGTGCCGTTCCTCCGGTACGTGGTGAACAGCAGGTACTTGGCGGCGGCGAGCCGCTCCAACTCGGCGGCGGCATCCAGAGTGTCCATGTCCGCCAGCCTAGGAAGCGGCAACTGGGCGCCGCTCAAGCCTCGGTGGAGCCGCCCGGCACGGCGCCGGACGGCGCGCCACGCCCGGCCGTCCCGGGTGCGGCCGGGCGTCGTCGTCGGCACCTGCCAGAATGCAGGGCGTACGGCGCAAGCACTGATGGAGAAGGTGACCGGCTTCGTGACCACGGCAGTCGAACAGGTGGCCCGGCAGGCCCAGCAGGCGATCGAGCGGAAGATCGCCGAGGAGCTGGGTGTCCGCGAGGGGCAGGTGAAGGCTGCCGTCGACCTGCTCGACGGCGGCGCGACCGTCCCCTTCGTGGCCCGCTACCGCAAGGAGGTCACCGGTTCCCTCGACGACGCCCAGCTGCGCGCCCTGGAGGAGCGGCTGCGCTACCTGCGCGAACTGGAGGACCGCCGGGCGGCCGTCCTGGAGTCGATCGAGGCCCAGGGCAAGCTGGACGACGCGCTGCGGGCCCGGGTGCTCGCCGCCGACTCCAAGGCCCGGCTGGAGGACATCTACCTGCCGTTCAAGCCGAAGCGGCGTACCAAGGCGCAGATCGCCCGCGAGGCCGGCCTGGAGCCGCTCGCCGACACCCTGCTGGCCGACCCGGGCCAGGACCCGGCCGCGCTGGCCGCGCGGTACCTGAACGAGTCGGTCGCGGACGGCCCCGCCGCGCTGGAGGGCGCCCGGGCGATCCTGGTCGAGCGCTTCGGCGAGGACGCCGACCTGGTCGGCTCGCTGCGCGAGCGGATGTGGACCCGCGGCCGGCTGGTCGCCCGGGTCCGCGACGGCAAGGAGGGCGACGGCGCCAAGTTCGCCGACTACTTCGACTTCGCCGAGCCGTACACCAGGCTCCCCTCGCACCGCATCCTGGCGATGCTGCGCGGCGAGAAGGAGGAGGTGCTCGACCTCGACCTCTCCCCGTACGACGGCGAGTCCGAGGGCGACCTGCCCGGCGAGAACGACTACGAGCAGCGCATCTCCGCCCGCTTCGGCATCGCGGACCGCGGCCGCCCGGCCGACAAGTGGCTCGGCGACACCGTCCGCTGGGCCTGGCGCACCCGCATCCTGGTCCGGCTCGGCATCGACCTGCGCGCCCGGCTGCGCGCCGAGGCCGAGGAGGAGGCGGTGCGGGTCTTCGCCGCCAACCTGCGCGACCTGCTGCTCGCCGCCCCGGCCGGCACCCGTGCCACCATGGGCCTGGACCCGGGCTTCCGCACCGGCGTGAAGGTCGCCGTGGTGGACGCCACCGGCAAGGTCGTCGCGTACGACACGATCTACCCGCACCAGCCCGCCAACAAGTGGGACGCGGCCCTGGCCACCCTGGCCGCGCTGGCGGCGAAGCACGGCGTCGACCTGGTCGCGATCGGCAACGGCACCGCCTCCCGGGAGACCGACAAGCTCGCCGAGGACCTGCTGGGGCGCCACCCCGAGCTGAATCTCACCAAGGCGATGGTCAGCGAGGCCGGCGCCTCGGTGTACTCGGCCTCCGCGTTCGCCTCGCAGGAGCTGCCGGAGCTGGACGTGTCGATCCGCGGCGCGGTCTCGATCGCCCGCCGGCTCCAGGACCCGCTGGCCGAGCTGGTCAAGATCGACCCCAAGTCGATCGGCGTCGGCCAGTACCAGCACGACCTGAGCGAGGTGAAGCTCTCCCGCTCGCTGGACGCCGTGGTCGAGGACTGCGTCAACGCCGTCGGCGTGGACGTCAACACCGCCTCGGCCCCGCTGCTCACCCGGGTCTCCGGGATCACCGGCACGCTGGCCGACAACATCGTGGCGCACCGCGACGCCAACGGCCCGTTCCGTACCCGCAAGCAGCTCAAGGACGTCTCCCGGCTCGGCCCCAAGGCCTTCGAGCAGTGCGCGGGCTTCCTGCGCATCCCCGGGGGCGCGGACCCGCTGGACGCCTCCAGCGTGCACCCCGAGGCCTACCCGGTGGTGCGCCGGATCCTGGCCGCCACCGGAGGGGAGCTGCGCGAGCTGATCGGTAACGGCGAGCGGCTGCGGGCGCTGCGTCCGGCGGACTTCGCCGACGACACCTTCGGCGTCCCGACCGTCACCGACATCCTCGGCGAGCTGGACAAGCCGGGCCGCGACCCGCGCCCGGCCTTCCGCACCGCGACCTTCAAGGAGGGCGTCGACAAGATCGGCGACCTGGAGGTCGGCATGGTGCTGGAGGGCGTGGTCACCAATGTGGCCGCCTTCGGCGCCTTCGTGGACGTGGGCGTCCACCAGGACGGGCTGGTGCACGTCTCGGCGCTGTCGAAGAACTTCGTCAAGGACCCGCGCGAGGTGGTCAAGCCCGGCGACATCGTCAAGGTCCGGGTGCTCACGGTGGACGTGCCGCGCAAGCGGATCGGGCTGACCCTGCGGCTGGACGACGAGGTCGGGCGCGAGCGCGGCGGCGACCGGGGCGACCGGGGCGACCGCCAGGGCCGCCCGCCGCGCCAGGAGCGCCGCGGCGGCGGTCAGGGCAACCAGGGCGGTCAGGGCGGCCGTGGCGGCCAGGACCGGCGCGGGAGCGGTGACCGGGGCGGCTCCGGCGGCGGTGCGCCCGCCAACAGTGCCATGGCGGACGCGCTGCGCCGCGCGGGCCTGACCGGCGGTGGCGACGGCGGCTCGGGCGACCGGCGCTCCGGGCGGCGCTGAGCCGGGACGGACGGATCACGGCCGGGGCCGGTCGACGCGTACCACCGCGTCGAC
>NZ_JBSHBN010000064.1:0-46595 GCF_053612025.1 Kitasatospora sp. NPDC054768 | reverse complement strand
CCTTCAATGTGGGGGGGGTGCCGCCGGTCCGTGTGTCGCGCGACACACGGCCCGGACCAGTGGCGCACGGGGGCCACCGGCGGGTCGGCCGCCGCCCGTCACGGGCGGAAGGTGCCCCAGCCGTCGTCCTCCGCCCGGGAGCGGTTGAAGTACGGCACCCGGTCGGTGACGGCGTTCGGCAGCCGGTCGCCGACCCGGTCCGCGACCGCGCCGGCCGCCCTCCCGGCCACCGCCCCGGCCTGCTGCCGGGCCCGGTCGGTCGCGCCCTGGACCGTGGGGTTCCGGGCGACCTGCCGGGTGACCCTGGCGATCTGTTCGTAGCGCCGGCGCCCGGCTCGCGAGCCGAGGACGTAGCCGGCCGCGAAACCCGCGGCCAACGACAGCTTCCACATGGTCGGATCCACCCTCTCCTGGCGGCTTCTGCCGCATTGCCCTACCCGTCCGTCGGGACGGCGAACCGTCCGCGCCCCAGCATCCCCGGCCCCGTCGCCGGGCGCGCGCGGGGCACGCCGGGCGGCAACCCGGGGGCAAGCCGGGAAAGCGATTGGCGGACCACCCCCCCGAGTGCGCTAATGTATGTCCCGCAGCGAGCGCCGAGGAGCCCGGGACACCGGGGGCCGAGGCGGGAGCCGATCCCCCATAGCTCAATTGGCAGAGCAGCCGACTGTTAATCGGCAGGTTATTGGTTCGAGTCCAATTGCGGGAGCTGCACCGGGTCCGCCCGGTGACTGCTCAGAGCGAAGGCCCCTCGGTCGACCGGGGGGCCTTCGTGTTGTCGTCGCCCGGTCCCGCGGCGTGACGTACGCGACACCGCCCGGCTTCCCCCCGGATCCGCCCGTGCGCCCGGTTCCGGTCCCGCGGCCGGCTCCCGGGTCAGGCGGTCGCCTTCCGGTAGAGGTCGGCGACCCGCTGGTCGAAGGTGACGCTGTACGAGGTGCCGGGGGTTTCCCCGCCCTCCTGGTAGCCGCCGATCACGCCGATCACCGTGCCGTTCGCGGCGACCCACGGGCTGCCGCTGGTGCCGTCGGTGTAGCCGCCGCAGTCGAAGCGCTCCTGGGTGGCGCTCTGCGAACTGGTCCGGGCCGCGCAGGTGATCGGCTCGTCGCTCTCGTTCGGGTAGCCGGTGACGGCGACGGACAGGCCGAAGCCCTGGCCGGTGCCGATCGGATTGCCGCCGACCGCGTCCTCGACCTGCCGGCCGTCGACCGTGCCCACCGTGACGAAGGCCACGTCGTACTCGGGGTCGTCGCCGGCCGCCCAGCGCGGGTCGACGGTGATCGCCTGTACCGGCCAAGTCCCGTACGGCGTGGACCCGTTGCGGTAGCCGGGGGTGAACACCAGGCCGTCCAGCAGGCCGATCCGGCGGGTCTGCACGCAGTGCGCCGCGGTGACCAGCAGATTGCGCCGGGGGCTGTGCACCACGCTCGCGGTGCAGGCGCGCGGGCCCTGGGCGGTGCGGATGGAGAGGGTGCCGATCCGGTCCCGGGCGGGGCTCTGCTGCGCGACCTCGGCGGTCGGCGCCCCGTCCTGCCCGCCGCACGCGGTGCCGGCGGCCAGCAGCAGGGCGGCCAGCGCGGCCGTTCGTGCCGTGCGCGGGGGCCGCGGCGGGCGGGAGGCCATCGGGGCTCCGTCTCGTTCCTCGGGGCGGGCACCGGGGCCGTGCGTTCCGCCGTTCGTGAGGAAGATCTACCAGGCCGTGCCCGGCGGCGCCACCACCGCGTGTCGGGTCCGCCGCGGATCAGCCGGTGGCGCGGTCGTACAGGGCCTGGACGCGGTCGCCGAAGTAACTGCTGTACGAGGTGTCCGGGCTGTTGCCGCCCTCCTGGTAGCCGCCGATCACGCCGACCACGGTGCCGGTCCTGGTGGCCGGGTCGAAGTCGGTGACCCACGGGCTGCCGCTGGTGCCGCCGGTGTAGTCGGGGCAGTCGATCCGCAGCTGGGTGGGGCTCTGCCGGTCGGTGGTGTTGGAGCAGGTGATCGGGACGCCGCTGCTGCTCGGGTAGCCGGTGATCTTCACCGGGAGCCGGTAGCCGCGGTTGACGCCCAGTCGGTTGGCGCCGAGCACCTGCTGGACCTGGCGGCCGTCCTGCGCCTGGACGACCGCGAAGGCGACGTCCATGTCCGGGTCGGCGTGGTCGTTCCAGCCGTCGTCCACGGTGACGGTCAGCAGCGGCCAGACGCCGCTGGGGGTGTCGCCGTCGCGGTAGCCGGGGACGAAGACCAGATCGCCGCGCCGCCCGAGCTTCGGGTCCCAGACGCAGTGGGCGGCGGTGACGACGAGGTTGAGCCCGGCACTGTCGACCACACTGGCGGTGCAGAAGTGGTCGCCGTCGGCGTTGCGGGTGAACACCGCGCCGACCAGGCCGTTGAGCACGGTGGGCTTGGCGGTGCGGGTGACCCCGGTGTGCCGGCCGACCGCTCCCCTGAGCCGTTGCCGGTTCCAGCCGTGGCTGTCGACGGAGGCGGAGGAGGCGGTGGGAGGTGCCGAGGTGACGGTGGGGGTGCCCCCGCCCGGGCCCGCCGCGGTGGTGCAGCCGGCCGCGACCAGCACCAGTGCGAGCGTCGCGGCCGCCGCCCCCGTCCCACGAGTCGTCATCCGCCCAGGCTGCCCCGAACGGGTGCCCCGCCGCCACCCGGGCTGCGCCGCCCGGGAGGCGCGTACCGTCGCGCACCCAGCTGGCCCCCGGCGCGCACCACGGGTGATCGACCGGCTATGCTGCCCGGGACGGCCTCGCTGGGGCCGTCTGCTGCTGCCGTGCCGACGACCGGCGCGTGCGGCGAACCGGGGCGGTAGCTCAGCCGGTTAGAGCAGGGGACTCATAATCCCTTGGTCGTGGGTTCGAGTCCCACCCGCCCCACCTCGAACAACAGACTGGGCGTCAGCCCAAAGGGTACTCTGACCTGGTGAAACATCAGAGCTCTCAGCTCAGACTGTAGGGCACGCTCCCGCCAGCAAGGGTCTGGCACGCCGAGATTCACCCCGGTTGGGGAACAGGTGGGGAACGGCCGGGGGCTTCAGTCCCTCGAAGCCCGCGCCAGACCGCCGGCAGACCTGGCTCGCGAGCAGCCCGCCAACTGGGTCAGGGCTCTCCCCTCCAGGTGGATCGGTCCGCGTGCCAGATGAACCCGAATCCTCGGAAAGACCCACGTTGCGCCTGTCGGCACGGCATTCTCTGTGGCGGAATATCGAACGCAGGAACGGGGAGGGGCTGTGCAGCGAGGTGACGCAGAGTGCGCGGCAGGGCTGGACCCGGCAAAGGACACCTCCTCTTAGGCCGGTCGCGCGGCCGCCCTGACTGCTGCGCTACACGGCATGATCGCCCCGGTGCGTGGTCGTTGGCCGACCTGGGTCCCGAATCTGGGAGGTGCGGGCCGCCACTGTGCCTTGTGGCTGATACTGGTCCTGGCAGAGACTTCATCAGAGACGGAGGGGGTGATGACGTGGCAGTGATCAAGATTGAGATCGATGGTGGGGTCTTCTTGGTCGAGCTCGATGATGCGGATCTGGAAGCGGCTGGCGAGGCGCTCGGGACTTCTTCACCAGCCGAGACGATCAAGGCGGCGGTAGCGGATGCCGTAGCGCGATCGAGAGCTCAGGCCGCTTACGACGACATCTCGAAGATGCTTGAGGACGGCGACGTTGACCTTGGCTCGCTCATCGAGGAGGACCCGGACGATGGTGGCCACGAGCACGGCTCCGTAGACCTTGCCGAGCGCATTCGCAACGTGCGTCGCGCTGCACAGGGCAAGTTGAACGTGCTGCCTGAGGCCCGACTTTGTGCTCCGCCCCGTGGTTTCCTGGACACGTCTCTGATCGCACGTGAGGTCGAAAGAGTGATCTCTGATCTGCGGCAGTTGCCCATGCCTGAGGACAGTCCGACACTCCGGTCCGTGCGGGGTCTCACGCGCGAAGCGGAGCTCAGGAGCAGCATTCTTCAGGCGCTGAGTATGGGCCGGGTTGCGGCGCACGTACGCCCAGCGGCTTGGCGTCCCGCGAGCGTGATCCCGAGGCATCACGGGAGTGAGGCTGAGTCCTCCGCATGATCCAGTACCTCGTAGACACGTCGGCTGCTGCTCGGTATCTGCACAAGAAGTCGCTGTATCCGGCGTGGATCGGGCCGATCGACTCAGGGCTTGTGGGGATGTGCCAAGTCACCCGGCTGGAGATGGGTAAGGCTGTGCGCCGCGCTGGCGAGCGGGACCGGTACTTCAGGAACCTTGAAACGATCTTTCCGCCGGTTGAGATGCACAAGGACGCTTATGACGAGGCGGAGCTGTTGCAGCTGAAGCTAACCGACTCTGCTGCCCATGAGTCGGCCTCACCGGTGGACCTACTGCTTGCGGCGAACGCTCGGCTCATGGGCATGGCGGTCCTGCATGTGGACAAGGATTTCATCACCCTGGACCGGATCTGCGGGTTGCCGCAGAAGCGGATGGACACCACGGCGCCCTGAGTGTCGGCATCAGCAACCCCCGGCCGATGGTGGCCGGGGGTCCCCGCTGTGAAGGCGGGATGCTGGGCAGCGGCTAGCTACCTGTTTAAGAGTGGCGCCCAACGATGGTGATCTTGACGTGGTGTGCCAGCCACGCAGACGAATGCGAGCTAGCCCTCTCTACACGCTGCCGGTCACCTTCTTCTCGCGGAGCCGCTTGAGGGCTGCGAGGCGTCCGCCGCTGGCTGGGCGCGGCTGGGCCGCTGGAGCAGGGGCCGGAGCCGGCGGAGAGGCCTGTGCCGGTATGTCGATGGGCTCGGCGCTCGGGGTGGCCGTGGTGCGAGCGGGCCCTGCTGGAGCAACGGGGGCCTGGCGGCCGGAGCGGGGGACGATGGCGAGCGAGGCTTCGGCCCGGAGCCTCTTCGCCTCGGGGAGAACGTTGGTGTAGGTGTCCATTGTGATCTTGATGGTGCTGTGGCCGAGTTGTTCGGAGATCTCCTTGGGGTCCGATCCGCTGGCGTGGGCGATGCAGGCCGCGCCGTGGCGGAGGCCGTGGAGGGTGATCGGTGGCAGGCCGGAGAGTTCCACGAGGCGCTTGAACCGTTGGGTCAGGAAGTCGGGGTGGTAGCCGGAGCCGTCTTCCTGGGTGAAGACCAGGCCGGTGTTCTGCCAAGCCAGGCCTGCCTTCTCGCGCTGCTCGACCTGGAGGACGGCGCGCTTCTCGAAGAGGCGGGCTGACTCGCTGTCGAGGTCGAGGATGCGTTCGGAGTCGGCCTTGGGAGTTGTGCCGAACAACTTGTAGGCGATGGAGACGATCTGACGGCTGATCGTGACCGACATGGCGTCGAGGTCGACCTCCGTCCACGGTAGGGCGCAGGCCTCACCACGGCGCGGGCCTCTCAGGGCCATGAAGTGCCACAGATCGAACAGGTCGTCGTTGACGACGAAGTCGAGGAACTCGCCGGTGAGCTGAGGGGTCCAGACCATCACCCTGCCGGGTATCTCGCCGGTCTCGCGCCAGCGGCGCACACGGCCGGGCGTCCACAGCATCGGCTTGGGCGGGTTCGCCTTGGGCAGCTTGACCAGCTCGGCCCAGTTCTTCTTCACCTCCTCGGCGCGCACGGCGTCGCCGAGGGCGGAGGAGAGCGTGGCGCGGATGCGGTACTGGGTCTGGACGTCGGTGACGCGGCGCATCTTCTTGCGCTCAAGGGCAAGGAGTTCGCGGGCCTCGTGCCAGGACGCTCGCAGAATCTGCCGGTCCTCCTTGCTGGAGGCAGCTCGCCAGGCTTGCCGCTTGTTCTCGCAGTCCTGTGCGAGCAGGGCTACGTACTCGCGGTGGGCCTGGATGGTGACGTTGCGGTCCTGGATCGCCGCGAACATCTGCTCGATGTGCCTCTTGCGGATCTTCTTGCGGTCGATGCGCCCGATGTAGGGGGCGATGTGCAGGCGGATGTGTTCGCGGTACTTGGCGACCGTGGACAGTGCGACGTCCGTCTTCTTGTCGGCCCAGCGGTTCAGGTAGGCGCCGAACGTCTCTTCCACGTCGACGTCCAGGCCGGCCTGGTAGTCGTCCCAGACCTCCTTGCATGCCTCGGCGGCGTCGTCCTGGGTTCGGAAGCCTCCCTTGCGGACGCGGATCGCCTCCGTGCCGGTGTCGTCCTCGATGAGGAGGAAGTAGTACCAGGAGCCGTGGTTGCGCTTCTTCTCCAGGTCGGGGCAGCCGGTGCCGAGGTCGCCGATCCTGTGGGTGCCGTCGTCGTTCAGGACGGGCTTGCCCTTGTCCTTGCCGCGGCGGTGGTGCAGCGGGCCCTTGCACCCGCACCGCTTGTAGGTCCTCTCCTCGAACATGGGCCAGCCTTCCCCTTTCACCTTGACGGCGTTAACTGAGTGGCTACGGAGCGCAACTCGAATGTGTGTTCTATTCTGCCTTGATCTTGATCAGGTGTACACGCAATACCCCTTCTGTTCTTGGGCTTTGTCGGACGGCCTCGGGCTGTCGTCGGGCTTCGCCGCGGCTGTCGCCTGGCATGCGCGGGGCGCTATCCTTGACCGTCTGGCGCTTTCCGCACCCGTCTTTGCCGGAGTGGGTAGGCTGGGCGTAGTTGGCGCGGGGGAGAAACGCGACGACTCGAAATGAAGATCGACAAGACCGGTGAGACGCAGTCGGAGCCTGGGCGCGGCATGACCCTGGAGCAGGTGAGGAGCCTGCCGGTCACCATCAACGTGGTGACCGCGGCGAGGGCGCTGGGCGTGGGTCCCAACACGGCGTACGCGGCGATCCGCGACGGTGTCTTCCCGCTGGACATGATCAGCGTCGGGGGCTCGAAGCGGGTCCTCACCGCATCGCTGTGGAGGCATCTCCAGATCGAAGGCCTTGTTGCAGCTTGATACCCGCAACGTGATGGAGACTCCTCCAAGGGTCTCCATCATGTAATGGGTGTCCGGATGGGAAGGGACGCAGTGGCGGCGAGGCTCTTCGGGTTCACCCCCGACAAGAGTGCCCTGGTGGCGGACGAGGCACAGGCCCTGAGGGAGGCCGTGGAGCACCGAATTGACGGGGGTACCCGCGCCAGCGCCGCCGCGCACCTCAACGCGCTCGGCTTCGTCGGCACGCTCGGCTCCGCGTTCACCGGCAAGACCTTCGCCCGGCTGTGCCGCAATCCGGCCATCGCCGGGCTCAAGCCCGGCCCGGGCGGCAGGCTCATCGACGCCGGACATCCAGGTGCCGTCACCCCGGCCAAGTTCGCCCAGCTCCAGGCCATGGACGCGGCCGAGGACGAGAAGCGCGACACCAACCGGAAAGCCAACCCCCAGCCCGACTACGACTACGCCTTCAGCAGCAACGACCTCGTCGTGTGCGGCCTGTGCGGCGCCAACCAGCAGGGTCTGCGCACCAACTCCGGCAACCCGGGCTACTGCTGCTCGGCCGGGCCCCGCGCCGACCGCCCCGGAGACTGCGGAAAGGTCCGCATCTCCGCCCGGCTTCTGGAAGACCACCTCGGCGAGGAGATCGTCGCCCGACTGCTGGAACCCGGCACGCAGAAGGCGCTGGAGAAGGCGCGCGGCGAGCTGGAGAAGCAGCTCGCGGTCGCCAAGAAGGAACTGGAGACGGTCAGCCAGGGGCTCGACAACCTCGGCGGAATGGTGCTGCGCCACGAGATCACCGCGGCGAGCGCAGCCAAGGCGCGCCAGGACGGTGTCCAGCAGCAGAAGGCCTTGCGCCGTCGGATCCGCATCCTGGAACGGGCGGCCGCCACCCCGGTCAGCGGGGATATCCACGAGCTCGTCCAGTGGTGGAACTCGGCGCCTTCGGAAGCCAAGGCCGGTCTTGCGATGCTGATGCTCCACCGGGTCGACGTGCACCCCGGCGGCCAGGGAGCGCGCACGCTCAAGCCTGGCCGCGTCGTGCTGTGGTGGCGGGACCGGCCGGCACCGCCACCCATCCGGCGCGCCGGCTAGCCGCCGCCCCCCGGCGCCGGTCACCGGCGGGTGACGGCGCGTGGGGTGGAGCAGACCGCGATCCCGGAGAACAGGCTCAGGGCGAACAAGCCCGCGCTGGACTGGCTGATCGCGTCCTGAAGGTCGGTGCTCCACGAGGCGCCCGCCGCCTGCGCGACCGCGACGAACGCGCCTTCGGTGGCGCCCCACACCGCGCAGGCCGCGCCGCCGACGGCGATCAGCGCCTGTCCCATGCCAAGGACGCGAAAGCGGTGGCCCGCCCGGATGTTGTCGAGAGCCAGAGGCGTGCAGTCCCGCGCGATGGACGCCCCGATCAGTGCCCAGTACGCATCCGTAATCAGCAGGTAGGCGCCCACACCCCCGTCGTCTGCGAAGGCGTTGGTGAACTCCAGCGCGTTGCTGTTGGCCGCCGCGAACACGGTGGTGGCCGCTGCGGCGACGACCCCGGCAACGCCGAACCGGTACCTGAGCGCGGCCGTCCGGGCCTCGGAGGGGATGGTCCAGGCCACCAGCAGGACTCGGATCGCCACGAGCGAAACGATCCCGCACATGTGCGACAGCAGCATGTGGAGGTTGTCGACGCCGAAAGCCGAATCGAGACTGGTTGAGATGCCGGGCAGTGTGAGGAGGAGGGCGACCAGGCCGGCGCCTGCGGAGGTGGCGCGACTCCAGCGGGCCAGGGAGCGGGTGTTGCCGCCTGGTCGGGCGCCGCGGCGCAGCGTCATCCGGGTCACGACGATGGCGGTGACGCATAGCGCGACCAGGGCGGCGCCCAGCAGCAGTGCTGCGATATGCACGGTGGAACTCGTTTCGGTTGCTGCCGCGGCGGCGGCGGGTTGAGCAGGAGTGGGCGGGGCCTAGCAGTTCAGGAACAGCTCTGTCTCCCGGCGGCTGGCCTCGGCGGCCTCGGCGCGCGACAGGCGCCGGCGGCGGCGCGTCTTGGTCGCGGCGTCGGTGGTGGCCGTGTCCAGGCCGCGTGCTTCGCGCAGCGCGCGGGCGGCTTGAAGGAGCGCGTCGGCTCCGCTCTCTCCGAGCTCGGCCACCAGGCGTAGGGCCTCGCGGGCTGCCGGGTGCTCGTAGTAGACCTCCAGCGAGGTCAGGTCGTGCTCTCCCGGCATCAGGTACGGAGGCGGGCAGTCGAATGCGTCGGCCAATCCCATGAGTGTCTTCAAGGGGGGGTTGACCTTAGTTCCGGAAAGCGTGGCGTGAATCACCGTGTGATCCAGTGAGGGCTTTCCGTTCTCGTCTGCTGTGCGCGATGCAAGATCACGTGTGGTGGGGGGCTTGTCGCCTTCCCTGGTGAGTCTTCCGCGTAGGTACTTGAGCTTGCCTGCGAGGCTCCATAGCCCGTCGGCCGTATCGGCTGGCGTGGTCATCGGAGTCCCCCTGTTGTTCGCCTATGAGCGATATCTTGTTGGCGATCGGCAACAGGTACCGTACATGCCGACGGGGTTGGGAATCCAAAGGATCTTCCTTTGACAGTTTTGTTGATCTCGGTGCAAGCTGTGGCCGTCGGTCGCATCATTCGACCAGGTCAGCGGTCTGATGGTCTGCGGTGAACGGCACCGCTGGTCGGGCCGCGCAGGCTCGCTGTCGGGCCGGTGTGCTGGCGTGAGGGGACTTTCTGGTGGCGATCAGCTGTGCGGGTGTGCTGCGCGTACTCGCGGAGCGACGCCGGGCCGGACTTGTCGCCGAGTCCGAGAGTGAAAGCCCTATTTCTGGCGGGTTCGCTGCCGATGCCCTCATCCTCCTCGCGGGGGGCGGGCGAATCGATCTTCGGGATTCCGAACCGCCGGAGGCGGATACCGGGGGTGGCGTCGAAGGCAATTCCTCCGCCTGACGGTCGCACTGTTCCGGGGCGAGGCCATTTCGCGCCTGAGGCTCGGTTGAGGTTGCTTCAGATTTCTTTCTGCCGAGATTGCACCCCCACTCTGAATGAGTATAAAATAGAAACACGAAGAGGGGGTCAGTCCCTCGAAACCTGATGGGAGTTGCACCATGGCGAAGATGCTCAAGATGAGCCAGATCCACCCGAACCCGAACCAGCCGCGCGAGTACTTCGACGACGAGAAGATGGCCGAACTCCGCTCCTCCATCGAGGAGTTCGGCGTCCTCGCGCCGATCGAGGTCCGCCGGCGCCCCCAGGGCGGCTACGAGATCGTCATGGGCGAGCGCCGCTACCGCGCCAACGGAGAGGTCGGCAAGACCACCATCAAGGCGGAGATCGTCGACACCGTCAGCGACATCAAGGCCTTCCGGCGCAGCGTCGCGGAGAACGTCAACCGCGCCGACATGACCCCCCTGGAGGAGGGCCGCGCCTTCCAGCGCATCCTTGACGAGGACATCAACGACGACGGCAGTGCCCTCACCGACGCGGACGTCGCCAAGGCGTTCGGCAAGACCACCCGCTTCGTCAGGATCCGCATCCAGCTCCTCGACCTCGTCCCCGCCGTCCAGCACCACCTGACCCACGGTCACATCGGCCTCGCCGCGGCCCACCGCATCTCCGAGCTGACGCCGAAGAACCAGCAGGCCGTCATCGAGAAGTGGGCCAAGGGCGAGGGCGAGAACGGCCGCAAGATGGACGAGAACGAGCTGCTGCACTTCGCCCACCAGGTCCGCGAGCAGGAGCGCCAGCCGTCCATGTTCGACGTCGAGGAGCTGACCGAGGAGCAGCGGACCTTGCGAAGCGCCGCCCGGAAGGCCACCTGCAACAAGCTGGACCAGATCGAGAAGGTGCGCGGCCTCCTGGAAGAGCTCGCCAAGACCCCCGTTGAGGAACTGGCCGTGGCCTTGGAGGGCGAGATCGGCGCCCGCCTGGAGCAGCTGGAGCGCACCGCCAAGAGCATCCAGGACGCCAAGTTCCAGCTGCGGCAGGCCAAGGCCCACGCCGACGCCCGCCAGATCGTCGCCTCCAGCGCGGCCACGGCCCCCACCCTCACTGTAGTGCCCGACCAGGACGGCGACGCCGAGCAGGGGGAGCCGGACGCCGGCGCCGACCTCGACGCCGAGTTCGCCACCATGCTCGCCGCCGTCGCCGCCGAGACCACCCACGACGCCGAGCGTGACGCGGCGCCCGACATCGCCGATACCTCGATGCCCGTGGCCGCCTGACCCGGACGATCCAGGCGGCCCCACCGGGGCCGCCGGTCACGGACCGAGAATGCCCCGCCCCCCGCAGGCCTCAAGGACCCCCAATGCTTCCCCGTCTCGACACCCCGGTGGCGCTCGCCGTCGCCACCGACCCGCAGGTCCAAGCCGCCCTGGAACGGATCGCCGAAGGGAGCCACGCTCTCCACCGGGCGCTCGCATGGCTCGGAGCTACCACCCCGCGACTGGATGGCATGCTGCCTCAGCTCGCCCCGGAACTCGCAGACCATGCCGCGCGGACGGGCCACGCCCGCTACAAATGACTCGCACCAACCCGCGCACGAAAGGTACGGACATGCCCCAGCCCGACTGGCTCCAGATGCCCCCCGCCGCCTGGTACGGCACCGGCCAGCAGGACGCCCTGTTCGACCCTCCCGGTCGAGACCCGAACAGCGACGACTTCGGGACGACGCCGTTCGACGGCTGCACCGTAGAGGAGCTGAGGCCCGCAGACAGGCCTTCCGCAAGCCCCCTGACTTGTATGGGGACTCTTTGATGATACTGTCAGCATGTCGTCGGAACCTGTGGGTACGCCCCATCCGGACCCACCCCCTACGACATGCGCCGTGACACCCCTCTCACGGTCCTGACAGGCGGCACTCCCCCCGCGCCCCACCTGCCAGGAACGGGCAGCTCCCAAGAGCACGCCACGAGAGGACAGCCAGCAAGCACGTCACGACCAGGCCCGCCCGACCCCCCGTCGGGCGGGCCTGCGCATGCCCAAGGAGCACACCACCGTGCACGACACCTACACCACCCACGGCGCCGCCGACCCCGAGGCCTACGCCCGGCTCATGCAAGAACGCTACGGGCCCCTGTCCGCCCTGCGCGCCGAACAGCACAGACCAGCCCCACCACCTCTGCCGGCAGCCCGGCCCCGCCGCCACAGCAACCGCTGGCCCGACCCCCAAGCCGCCTGGCACCGCGACCAACTCCTCCAAGCCCTCCACTCCCACCAGCAGAGGAACAAGAAGTGACCACCGACTCGAACACCCAGCCCGAGCGCATCCCGCCCCGCCCCGGAGCCGTCTGGTGCAAGGCTTGCGACTCCTGGTGCGACCCCATCTCCAGCCTCTGCCGCTGCAACAACCGATGACCACCCACCAGGTCGCCGCCGGACAGGAGTACGAGGCCTGCCACCCCGACCACGAACAGCGCCGCATCCGCGGCCTCACCGTCACCGGCAACCGGGCCGAGGTCGAAACCCTCGGCCCGGCCCGCCGCCCCCACATCCTCCTGAACCCGCTCCACCCGACAGCCACCGCGGCCAACGGCCAGCCACGCAGAACCGGCTACCGTCTTCTCGAACCACCAGCGGAACGGAGCCCGAAGTGACTGACAATCCCGCCACCACGCGCCAGCGGGCCAACGCCAGCACCATCACGGACCCCGAACTCGACCGCCTGTGGCAGCGCGCCGAAGACGCCGAGGCCCGACTCCAGGCCGCCGCCGACCTCATCACCGCCGGCCACACCGCCTTCACCGACCGCATGGACATAGTCCGCCGCCTCTGCTCGGGCGAGATCACCCCACAGCAGGCCCTGGATATCGACCGAGGCGACGAATGACCACTCCGACCTCTCGGCCGACCCTCCAGCTCGGGCTCCTCGCCTCGGGGTGGGCCGACACACTCCAGGAGACTGTCCACACCGCCGTTGCCCTGGAACGCTACCGCGCCGACGCCGCAGCCCTCGGCCTCGCCGACCGCGCCGACGCACTGCTCGCCGAAGCCCGAGGCGGCGCGGTCGGCTCTACGTCCACAGCAGAGCACCTTGCCGCGGCTCGGCAACTCCTCTATGCGGAGGTCATCGATGGCGGCCGCGCCGCGTAGGTCCGCACCGAGCGCGGCAAGGGGGCGTGGAAGTCGACTTCCACGCCCCCTTCTTCGTCCGCCAAGGCAAGGCGAACGGCAAGCGGTAGCCGTCGTGGCGTCGGCGTAACGGCCAGCGGGGGAGGCCTCTCCCCGCCGGGTGGCGGACCCGTCGGAGGCCGCTCACCCCTCCGACGATCATCAGGCTGGCACCGCCTGCTCCTGCAGTCCAGGGGGCACTCGGCGCACCATGCGGGGCGTGCGGTGTCGCCGCCCGCGCCCCCTTGATGGAGCCGCTGACCGCAACCTACGGGAGCGCCCTGGCGTACCGGGGCCATCGTCACCGAGAGAATCCCGGTGCCGGCTTGGCGTCGTCCTACTACGGTGGCCGCAGACAGCAGCTGGCAGTGGAGTAGCCCGTGATGACCCAGGCACAGATAGAGAAGCGGCTTCACCTTGCCGAGGTCGACCACGGGGAACTGGCCACGCTGCTGATGTTCGAGTTCGGCTCGTCCTCCACGGCCGACAGCAAGCGGGTGTACTACCCCGACGCGACGCCCGGCGCCCTGCTCCTTGAGTACTCGGGCAGCAAGATCTGGCGCATCCTGCCCCAGCCCGGCCTGACGGACCAGGTCGTACTCGACCTCGAACAGCGAGTGCAGGAGGAGCTACTGGCTCCACCTGTGCGCAAGGTCGCTCGCTTCATCCTCTACTCCGGGAAGCGAGCGCACGGCTACTGGGCGCACGGCGACCGGCTGGTCCTTCGCCAGCCGCCGCCGCAAGCACCGCAGGCCCACGAGTGGTCGGAACTCCATCCCCTGCTGTGCGAGGTCGCCTACGAGGGCGCCAATGAGCACCAGCTCGACTCGTACCGTCGCCAGCGGGCCGCCCGTCACACCAAACTGCTGTTGACCTTCCTCATCCCCGGCTTGACGGACCGCGCGGAACCGTCGCTCCGGACCGCGTGGGTGCTCCCGGCGGTGGCCATCCGCGAAGCTGAGCCCGATTCGGTCTGCATGCAGCAGATCCATCTGATCAAAGGCTTCGACGCCGTGGGCGGAGACCTCGCAGAACAGGCAGACCTCCCGGCCATGCCTGTCGCCGATGATCTGTACGAGGCCATGCCCTGGGAGCGAAGCCTCGACCCTGAACTGGTCCTCCCGGGCACCCTCGGAGCCGACATCGACCGGTTCCAGGCCCTCTCCCGGACCGGTCAGCGCGAGTTCCTGCGCGCGGCCTTCTGGCACCACCAGGCCCGTCTGCTCCGTCACCGCAGCCACTCCGCGAGCTACCAGGCGCTGGTCCAGTCGATCGAAGTGCTGGCCGCCGCGACCCCGACTTCGAACGGAGCGCGCAAGCAGTTCAAGGCGTTCCTCCAGGATTATGTCCACGGGAGCTGGGACGGCGCCGATGAGCTGTACCGCCTGCGCTCCCTCATCGCCCATGGCAACACCCTCATGCTGGCCGACGAAGAGGAGTTCGGCCTCGGTCCCAACCCCCGCGCCCAGGAGGAGAGACGGCTGCACGACCAAGCAGAGGCCGTGAGCCGTGCAGCCGCGATCAACTGGCTTCGCGGCCTCAAGACAAATCCTGCCGTGAGGGTTTGACGGCTGACGCCTTCTCGTACCGCTGCTCCACTGCCCTTGATAGCGATGTCGAGGATCGTCTGACAGACGGGAGGCGGGTCCGATAGATCTATACGAGTGAACGACTCCAGGCCCAGCGAGCCCAACCCCGAGGACGGCGAGCCCGCCTCCTTCGCCGAGAAGGCGAAGAACCTGTTCCAGAAGCACGGGGGCACGATCCTCGCGGTCGGCGGCGTCATCGGTCTCGCGGTCCTTGCCTCCATCGCCGTCGCCTCGCTTCCCCCGACGCCGGACGCTGAGACGCCGGACATCGAGGACAGCGAGCCGTCCCCTGGTCTCGAAGACGCTGGTCAGTCGAAACGCAAGGGCCCTGCCGGGCACGATGTAGATGCGACGGTGGTGAAGCTCCCCGCAGGTCAGAACGCCAGCGAGGAGCGAAGGTCGGCGTACAAGGAAGAGAAGGGGGAGGATCTCCCCGAGGGGCACACCTACCGCTCCAAGCATCGTCGGGGCGACCAGGAGGAGAACGGGGGGCTCGGAGAGGCCGCGGCCTGAGCTCCTGGTCGCAGCTCACTGCCAGCCGGACGACGGGGCTCCGGGCCGACCGTCTAGGCTGTTGCGGCGTAGGGCGCGGGGATTCGGCCTACGAAGGACCAGCTCGTGCCTGCACCGATCGACCGGATCGTTGACTCCCTGCTGCCTCTCGCCGTCCCGATCGGTGACCTGACCCGGTACCACCGAAACCCGCGGCGCGGCGACGTCTTGGCGGTTGCCGAGTCGCTGCGGGTCCACGGCCAGTTCAAGCCCATCGTCGTGAACAGGGGCTCGTTCACGGGCCGCCCCAACGAGATCCTGGCCGGCAACCACACCTGGGACGCTGCCCGCGAGCGAGGCTGGGAGCAGATCGCCGTCTCCTGGGTCGACGTCGACGACGACGCGGCGGCGAAGATCGTCATCGTCGACAACCGCACCAGCGACTTGGCCGGCTACGACACCGAGCTGCTGGCCGACATCCTCGGCTCCCTCCCCGACCTGGACGGTACCGGCTACGACCAGGATGCCGTGGACGACCTCCTCGACGGCATCGAGCTGCCGTCCCAGCTCGCCGCCGAGACCACCGACCGCGAAGGCGACAAGACCGCCGACGAGCACCTCCAGTGGGGCTTCGTCCAGTGGGGCACCACCCGCGTGCAGATCACCAAGGACGAGGTCGAGCGGCTGAACAACGTCCACGACGCGTTCTACACCTCGCGGGGGACGGACACCGGCTTCGCGCACTACCTCCTCGACCAGCACGAGGCGCAGCTGGAGGCCGCAGGTGCCTGAGTTCGTAGAGGCCTACGCGATCGACGGGCTCAAGCCGGCCCCCTACAACCCGCGCCGCCTGTCGGAGGAGGCGTTCGGCCGTCTCCAGCAGTCCCTGAAGCTGTTCGGCTGCGTGAAGCCGGTGATCGTCAACGGCAACGGCATCCTCGTGGCAGGCCACCAGCGCACCAAGTCCCTGAAGGCGATCGGCCAGACGCACGCGCCGGCGATCCTCCTCGACGGCCACGTCTCCACCCAGGACGAAGTGCAGTTCAACCTGCTCCACAACTCGATCGAGACGGACGGCTCCAAGGTGCGGGTGCCCGAGGTCGGGCCGGACGCGCACGGCTGGGAGTGGATCCGGCCCGAGGACGTCACCGCGGTGTCCCGCTCCAACCCCGCGATCCAGGCGGAGATCCGCCGACTGGTCACCCGCTACGGCACCTGGGGCTCCGTCGTTGCCGATTCGGCCGGCAGGGTCATCCTCAACAACGACTACGCGGTGGTGGTGGCCGACCTGAAGCTGCCGCTGCTGTGCTACCGGCTGTCCGTGCAGGAAGCCGACGAGCTCGCGGTGTGGCTGGACGGCGACTACGGCGTGTACGACTACACCCAGCTCGGCATCCGCGCCTACAACCAGCACTGGTGCCAGATGCACCGCCTGGGTGGCGACGAGGGCGACTCCAACCAGAGCACGACGTACAAGCAGCACGTCCTGCCCGCGCTGCGCCCCGGCCAGCGCGTCATGGACTTCGGCGCCGGGGAACTGGCGTACATCCAGAGGATCAAGGCCCAGGGCTGGGACGCCCACTGGTACGAGCCGCACGTCAAGGCCGCCGGCAAGCAGAACGCCCTGGACGTGGCCGCCACCGTCAGCCACATCCGCGACCTTCAGCGGGACATCCCCGCGAACGGCCTGTACGACGTCGTCGTACTGGACTCGGTGCTCAACTCGGTCACCAGCGTGGAGTTCGAGAACGCCGTGGTCGCCACGTGCAGTTCGCTGCTCGCCAAGGACGGCACCTTCTACACCGGGACCAGGTCGCTCGGCTCCGTGGCGCGCAGGGTCGGGGGCAAGAAGGCCCGCAACAACGGCCGGTACCGGCGCAGCATCGAGTTCCTGGACGAGAACGGCTTCACCGCCAGCTTCCGCGCTGGCGTGTGGACGATGCAGCGGTTCCACGACCCGGACTCCCTCCGAGCGTTGATGGGCCGCTACTTCGATGAGGTCGAGATCCGCGGCAACCCGAACGGCAGCAACATATATGCGGTGTGCCGCAGGCCGAAGGTGTTGCCGGAGGAGGAGAGGCGGGTGGCGCTGGAGCTGGAGTTCAACATGGAGTACCCCGGCTCGTACCGGCACAATCGGCACCGGCCGCTGGTGGAGGCCCTGATGCGGGCCTGTCGGGAGCGTGACGGCGGTTAGGCAACCAACCCCTGTGAGTATAAAATATAAACAGCAAGGTTTCTTCAACTCACAGATAGGACCACCGAGTTGCCGTCCATCACCCTCCTGGTAGGGGAGCGCAAGTACCGGTACCTGTGGCTCAAGTACGTCACCGGCATCGACCTCAGCCGCCACTGCGCGGTTGCCCTCCATGGCCGCTACAGCCGGCACATCGACGAGACCACCCGCGAGGTCACCGTCGAACTCGACGAGTTCCCCCACGCCCTCGCCTGGTACCTGTGCGGCGTCACCTCCAGCCCCTACAGGTGGGAGGACAACCCTCACCTCGCCCTCGAACTCGCACCCGGCCACACCCAGGACCTCGCGGTGCACGACCTCATCGTGCACCTCGACGACGTCCGGCCCATCCCCTTTACCGACGCCGATATCCCTGCCGACGACCCCCACGCCCGCGACCACACCTTCCGAACCTGCCGCAACTGGCAGTTCGCCCACTACCTCCACGACAGAGGCGTCCCCAACGTCCACGGCGACCGGCCCCGCGTCACCACCCTGCGGCCCGGCAACGGGCAGGGCGAACTCCTCCCGCGGCCACCCCGCACCGTGAAGGCCAGAGGCGAGGGCGCCGGCAGCACCGGCGCGTGGCCTGCCCGCCAGGTCGACCAGCACCAGCAGCTCGGCCCCGCCGTACACCAACCGCAACTCGGCGAACTCCAGCAGCCCCTGGACGCCCAGAGGCCCACCGACTCGATCGCAGAACACCCCCACCGGGCGGACCGGTAGCCCGGCCCGCCGGCCCCACCCGGGGTAGCCCGCCCCACGGGCTGCCCCGGGTGCACTGTCTGTGCCCCGCCGTACCGTGGCCCCACCGCCACCCGTGCCTACCACCGACGTACCCGAAAGACCTGCCGATGTTCACCGCCGCCGAAGCCCCGGCCGCCCACCGAGAAGCCCGAGAGCGCCGACACCGCACCCGTGAGCGCGCAACCATCACGCCGGGCGAGGTCCCGGCCATCCTTGCCAACGCCACCGCGCCGGGCGACGACCTCCTGATCAAGCTCAGCCTCTACACCGGGCTTCGCCTCGCGGAGATGGACGAACTGATCGGATCCGACATCACCACCAGAGGCGACCGCCACTACCTCACCGTCGAAGGCAGGACGGCGCTCAGGACCATCGCCCTCCCGCGCATCGTCGGCGCCGCCGTCGAAGCCGCCCGCCCCGGCCTCCAGCCCAGAGACCTGCTGGTCCTTCCCCACCTCAACTGCGGCGGCGCTGCTGCCCGCAGGCTGCGCGCCATCCTCCGTGCAGCCGGAACGGCCCACACCACAGCCCACGCCCCGCGCGGGCACCTCCTCGACCTGCTCGGAGCTCAGAACGACCTGCCACCTGCCCACCGCCGGGCCTACCTCGGCGTCCACGGCTCCGATTCCGGTGCGCTTCCGGACGGCTGGAGCGAGCCGATCGCCGACCGCATCGACGAACTCGCCGCCTCCACCGTCGGGTAACAGTCGTGGGCCCGCCGACCGAGGCTGGCGGGCCCCTTCGGGAAGGGCTCCGCTCATAGGTTGTCCGGCCGATCGCTGATGGTGCGCACATATCGACGCGGCATCTCAATGCAATGCTCTTGGGCTCCTCAAATCTGGTGTCCCAAGGGTTGAGCTGGGGTAGTTCCTCGACCTCTGGCCAAAACGGAGGTCAACCAGTGTCCGACCCTGACAACGTTGCCCGCGTCATCGCCGGTGGCAGTGCTCTGGCGGCCGCCTTCAATCTGGCTGTCTCGCACGCCACTTATCGGAGGAAGCGACCCTCTCTGTGGTTCAAGGTCAAGGTCGAGCCAACGTTCACCAATCGCTATGGAGTCCTTGAGGACGTTGGTGTGCGCTTTCTTGTGACGCTACACAATCGCGGTGAAGCACCCCTGCGAATCGAAGGGGCAGAGTGGCAAGTGAGGTTCGACGAAAGGCCACGCACGCTGAAGCTGCTCCTGTTCCGACGCCTTCCCTGGTATTTCCATAAGCGTACCGACCTTCGCCCGGTTGAAGGCGACTTCCCGATCGAGCTTGCGGGCTTTGAACGACGAGAGGTAACCGCCGACTATCCCTCCTGCCATGGAGACTGGTCCGGACCTGAAGAGATGAAGGGGCGGTTGACGATCCGTCTCCCCGGAGGGGTAAAGCTATCCGATCGCTGGAGGAAGCCATTCTTCTTCGCATGCACCTGCGAAGAGTGCCAGCCGCCAGCCGGTGTTCAACTGAGCTTCGATGACCTTGAAGACTAGGCCAGGCCCGCGGCGCTCTGGGCAGCCGGTGGTGCCTCCCGAACTTCAGCGGGGGCCTCGGCGCTGGCCTGTCACCAGGTCGCGGGCAGGTGGAGCGGGCTGCGGGTGACCGTGCCGCGCCGCCAGCGGACGTCGTCGACGCCGACGGTCAGGCGCAGCGAGGGCAGGCGCCGGGCGAGGTGGTGAAGGGCGAGGTGGAGTTCGGCCCGGGCAAGCCACGTCCCCAGGCAGTAGTGCCGACCCGCACCGAAGGACAGGGACGGGTTCGGCAGAGGAGTGAACAGGTCGTCGGGGTCGCCGGGAAACGCCTCGGGGTCGCGGTTGGCGGCCACACGGTCCGCGGTGACGAGTTCCCCGGCCCGAACCGTCACGCCGCCGAGGTCGACGTCTTCGACGGCCACGAGAACGCGGCCGCGTTCCACCCGATCGCCGATGGGGATCCGGTGGAGCACCTGCTCCGTGAGGAGCGCGGCGGCGTCCTCGTCGGCGCCGAGCCGGGCCCAGGTGTGCCGCTGCTCGGTCAGCAGGTAGAGCAGAGCGTTGCTGATCACGGTCATGGTGGTGTCGTGGCCGCCGACGACCATGGTGGCGATCAGGTTGACGAGCTGGGCTTGGGGGATGCCGCCTTCGAGGTCGGAGGCCTGGACGATGGAGCTGACCACGTCGTCGCCGGGTGCGCGTCGTCGCTTGAGGATCAGCTCGGCGGTGAAGGCGTTCAGCTCGTCCCGGGCGTGGCCGCCCGGCTCTGCCGTCGCGTCGATGTCGGCGAAGGCATGCTGGGCCCAGTAGAGGACCTGCTGGATGGGCACGTCATCGATGGCGAGGAGCCGGTGGATGACGGCGCAGGGCAGCGGCAGGGCGAAGTCGGCGACGAGGTCGGCGGGCGGGCCGTGTTCGGCCAGCTCGTCGAGCAGGCCGTCGATGACCGAGGCCACCCACGGGCGCAGCCGGGCGATCGCGCGCGGGGTGAAGGCGCGGCCGATGGCGCGCCGCAGGCGCAGGTGCGAATCGCCGTCCTGCTGGCCGATGGCGTCGCGGCTGTCCAACAGGCTGGGGCCCTCGGAGACCGGGGCGGCGTCCGGCACGTGGAGCGGCGAGCGGCCGAAGCGGGAGTCGGTGAGGACCTGGCGCACGTCGTGGTACCGGGTCACGAGCCACACGGGCGTGCCGTCCGGCAGCTGCGTGAGCCGAGGCGGCCCGGGGACGGGGGAAGCGATCCGGTGCAGGGGGACGGCGAGGTCGGAGGACACGATCTCTCCTGTTCTGCTGCTGGGATGGCGGCCCCGAACGACCGGGCCCGCCTAGTCCGTAGGCCTCATGATTCCGGGCTGAAGCCGTATATGCGGTCAAGTCGGGCGAACGTCGCCTGGTCGACGGGATTCGGGTGATTTCCCGGCGTTCCTGGTGCCTTGGGTGCTATGAGCGTGCGACATGCTTCGCCCTGATCGGTGGCGAGTCCGTCGGCCGCACTCCTGTCATAGGCCTGGGGTCTCGCCCCTTGGACGACCTATGTATGGGATACATAATGGGGTTCATGGGCCAGGAACACGATGAACTCGGAGCCGCGCTCGCCAAGTTCGAACAAGCAGATGCTGTGTGGCAAGCGGTCAAGGCGGTACTCGACTCCGCCGCATCCGACCGTGCGGACGCGATGAAGGGCGTCGTCGACCTGGTCGGCCAGACCGCAGCCGCACCGCTGCTCAACCTCGACCAGAGCACCATCAGCCGCACCCTCGCCCGGCCTCGCGAGCCACGGAAGATCCCCATTCCCCCGGGGATGTTGGACCTGCTCACGCAAGACGCCCGGTTCCAGACCCGCGGCCTGCTCTTCGGGGATCAAGAACCCCCAGGACAGGCGCTCCGCGACAGCTGGGCGCAGCTCCTCGAAGCCAACAAGAGTTGGGACGGCGTCCCGAAGCGGCAGAAGTCCGAGAAGACGAAGCCGAAGAAGGACGGCAAGGGCAAGACCAGCAAGTAGCGGGCCATCCCGCAGCAACACCCCACGAAGAAGGGGGCCAGCACTCCGGTGCCGGCCCCCTTCCCGCGTTCCCGAGAACCGGGCCGATTGCCCGCCGAACCGAAAGAGGAGCCCCCTTGAGGGAGAACCACCAGATGCTCCAGCTCGCGACCCTCGGCGCCGTGTGGGCGGTCCTGAGCGTCGCCCACACCCTGGCCGACCACGTGTTGGGCCAGAGCGATCACCAGGCCGCTCACAAGGCCGCACCGACCCGTGAGCAGATCGACGCCGGAGCCAGCCCCAGGCGCGGCTGGGGAGCGTGTCTGGCGCACGTCGGCCAGTACCACGCCGTCGTCGTAGGGGTGTACTGGCTTGTCGGCCTCGTTGTACCGCTGCCCGCGACAGGGCTCGGCGCCACCATGGCAATCGGCTGGTCCGCCTTCACCCACGCGATCCTGGACCGCCGATGGATCGTCCGCGCCATCTTGGAACGCACCGGCTCGCCGAAGTTCGCCACCCTGCAGTCAGGCGGCATCTCCGGGCCGTACCTCGCTGATCAGGCCCTCCACGCCACAGCACTCCTCGGGTCGGCCGTACTGCTCACCCGCCTGTGACAGAGACCGGCCATTGGTATCCCCGAGTGCGGCAACGCGGTTCACGGCCAGTCCGGTCAGCCCTCGCGCGCCCGGGCCGTACTCCTGCGGCCGGTCGACGGACCGGCCGATGGAGTTCGGCGCCGATGATTGGAGCCTCAGCTGTACAGGCTTCGGCGGCCGAAGCGGCCCAGCAGGCTGAGGGTGTCGTCTTCGTTCAGGCCGAGGGCTGAGGCGGCCTCCTCCAGGTCGATGTTGCGGCGGACTTCATGAGCGGGCCAGTAGGCGGCCCGTTCGGCGGTCACCTCCAGCTGGCGGGCGGCCCTCAGCGCCGCCAGCGGGGAGGTCTGTCCCAGTGCTTCGAGCTTCTCCCCGAGGAGGCGTACGAGTTCGGCGACATCGTCCGGCAGGGCGACAGCGGACTTGTCGACCTCGGCGGCGTGCCCGTCCCACTCCTGCTCGCATTCTGCCGCCAGGTCCCCGGCCGCCTCGTGGAGGCTCTGCTCGCCGATCTGGTCCCAGTCGAGCGGGTGCGAGGGGCCGGCCCAGCCGCAGGAGCACACACTGCGCAGCTTGTCCGCTCGCGGGGCGTCGTACGTGAGGTGGTCACGGCCGTCGTAGACGTACCACTGTGAGGTGGTTTGCCCGGCCCCGTGTTCCGTCGTCTGGATGTACACGGGCTTGGGAACGGTGCCGTCAGGTAGGAGCACACCGACAGAGCCTTCGTGCGAGGCCCCGAACTCGTCCGTTGTCCATGTTTCCCAACGCATGGCACCCCTCCAGTGATCCGCTTGTTCGTTGCGCCCGTTCGCCGGTGGCGCAGGATTGACGATCCCGCACCGGATGCTTGCGTACCACCGAAACCGCGAAATATCGTCCGTCCGGTGCGTCTTGCTTGGACAGCGCGCGCAGTTAGGTTGCCCGGTCGGGCGGCGGCGCTTCCCGACTTTCTGCTGCGCGGCGTCGGGCTGTGTCGTTGAATAGCGGTATGAATGCCGTGATACCTGGTGGCCTGCTGCGTCTCGGCCTTGCGGCGTTGGCGGCGGCGGGCCTGACTGGTTGCCTTCCGGAACGTTCGATCCGCTGGCCTGCCTTCACCGGTCCGGTACCGGATGAGATCATCTGGACGGGGCAGCCGTACCTGGTGGCCTGGGACGGTGGGACGGACAATCATCGCGTGCTGACCCTGTTCGCGGGTGACGAGGTCGCGCTGTTCGCGGTCCAGACCATCAGTGCCGCTGTCGACGGGTCCTCAGGCCAGTTCGTGTGGCTGGTTCCGCCGGATCTCCAACCAGGACGGTACGCGCTCGGGCTTGGGCCGAGACCGGGCGCCGGGACCAGCGGCATGTTTGAGGTGGTGAGCAGTGGCGGCGCGGTGCCCGTCCCGCACCCGAGGCCGCTGGCCCTCGCTGGCTGAGGCGAGGCCGCACGAGCGACGGGGGTCGGCGCGTCCGTCAGGCGATGGGTTGGGCGGGGGCATCGTCGATGTGGCTGAGTTGCTGGCGGGCGGCCACGCCAAGGGCATCCAGTACGGATCGGCCCAGACAGCGTGGGCGGCCTTCCGCTCGGCCTCGGCGAGGCGTGCTGACTGCGCCAGCTGTTCTTCGCTAAGGCCCTGCTTCGCGGCGGCCAGGTCGCCGTCCCAGCGCGGCAGCGAGGCCAGGAAGGCCAGACGCTCGTGCCGGGCAGCGGTCAGTGCCCGCTGCGCGCTTCTCGGCTGGCTGGTGAATTCGAACGTCTTCTGCTTGCCCACGGCAGAGTCGTACGGGCGCGTGACCTGTGACTGCGCTGCGCCTCTCCGCTGGTCTGCGAGATCGGCTTCTCCATCGGGGAGCGCCCGGACCGCCTACGTCCAGCGGTGGGCCGCGGCGGGGTGGCTGATGCTCGGCCTCATGGGATCGATCGCCGTCCTGTTCGAGATGGAGCCGGACGAGGTGCTGGGTCCGGACGGTGTGGAGCCGCAGGTGCTGGCCGTGCATGCCGCCGGTGCGGACCCCGATGTTCTGGAGGACCCGCTGTCGAGGACGTTGTGCGGTCTGGACACCGGTCCGATGGAGCACGCCCACTACCGGCCGGTGCGCCCGGGGGAACCCTGGTATCCGATGGCGCTGGCTGACCGGCGGTGCCTCGACTGCGAGCGGGCGCTGCGCTCCTCATGAGTGGGACACCACCCGGCCTCGCCCCGGAGAAGGGCGTGGCCGAGGTCGCTGCCTCGCTGTACGACCTTCCGCCCGGCGAGTTCACTGCGGCCCGGGACGCGGCGGTGGCCGAGGCCCGGCGCAGCGGTGATCGGCAGCTTGCCGCCAGGATCAAGGCGTTGCGCCGGCCGACCGTGGCCGCGTACGCGCTCAACCGGCTCGTACGGGATCACCGCGGTGAGGTCGGCGGAATGCTGGGGCTGGGCGAGGCACTGCGGCAGGCGCAGGCCCGGCTGGCCGGACCCTCGCTGCGGGAGCTGTCCACCCACCGGCACCGGCTGGTGGCTGCGATCACCGCTCGGGCCCGCGCCGCGGCCGGAGCCTCGGGAGTCCACCTCGGAGAATGTCCACGCCTGTCGCCATCAGGACAGTTCGAGCGGACCTGAGTTCGAATCCCAGTGTTCACGCAAGCAGAAATTGCGCGGTTTGGCCTCAATCACCTTGCGGGCCGAAAGTGCCGGTAGGTTGATGTTCGTGCCGATCAACCGGCACGACCCCGGGCGCGGTAGCCCCACCGCGCCCGGGGCTCGAACATAGAACCGACCAAGAACAAAGAGACGAAAACATGCTTGACCGATTCCGCGGTGCGCGGCAGCGCATTCTGTCGCACCCCGATCCCTCCCAAGCTAGCAGTGATTTCCCCCATGGCTGGGCCTTGCGCTCGTTTGAAGTAATCGATGTCGTCGGACGTTTAAGTGGCGTTCTCGCGGTCCCGCTCATCGTGTGGGTGGCGTTGGGCGAAGGTCCGGTCGCCGCTTCCCGGGCGGCGCTGCTCATGTGCCTGCTCCACGTCACCAGAGAGGTTGTGGTCCGAGTTCGGCGAGTGCGGATGATCTGACCACGGCGGGGCGGTTCTCCCCATCCGGGGAGGGGCGCCCCGCTCGCCTGTGCGGTGTCGGAGTCGATGAACGGCAGGAGGGCACATGCGCTCGCACTCACGAGGTCGAACCTCGGGTGGTGTTCTGGAGCCGGCGGTCCGGTACGGGAGTTCCCGGGCGCGCAGCGGCTTCGAGGGATTCGTCGAGCTGTATCGGTTGCAGTACGGGAGGTACGCGCGGGCGCGACTGGACGACGTTGCGGCTGCGGCGGAGGCCGTGGCGTGGACGTTCGGCTACGTCGAGGCTGGCTGGGAAGCGGTGCTGGGATGTCCTGAGCCGACCGCCGTGTGCTGGGCCCTGCTGAGGGATGCCGTTTCGCGGTGCAGCGTATCGGGGCGGCCGTCGGCGGACTGGCTGCACGCTGTTCTGCCGGCGACTTCCGCCGACGTGGTCGTCCTGCGCTGCAGGCTGGGATTCGATCTGTCGACGGCCGCCCGGCTGATGGGGGTCAGCGAGGGGGTCGTGGAAGTGGAACTGCGTGCTGCACTTCGAATCCTTGCGCGCACATGACACTCAATGTCGAGTCTTTGCACTCTAATTGAGCGGAGCTTGGCGGAGCAAGGTGGCGTGCGACCTGCGCAAATCCGCTCCCTTCCGCCATGGTGCGCTACCGGGTGCTTCGATCACCTGGTTGGCGTCGTGGTGAAACCGGCTGCCCATGCCTACGATTAGGCCCCAGCTTCCCGGGGAGCACCCCGGGTTGATCCGGCCACGGAAGGGGCACCGTGGGCACCGAGGGTGGGCACGGTCGTGCCATTGACACCTCTATCCCGAGTGCAGCACGCATGTACGACTGGCTGCTTGGCGGGGAGTTAAACTTCGAAGCGGATCGGAAGGCCTGTGAAGACCTCCTGAGGATCGCTCCCAGCAGTCGCGAACTGGCCCTGAATAACAGGTGGTTCCTGGAACGCGTCGTCGGCTTCCTTGCCCGCGAACGCGGCATCACCCAGTTCATCGACCATGGCTCCGGCCTGCCGACGAGGCCCAACGTGCACCAGATCGCGCAGGGCATCCATCCGGAGAACGCGCGGGTCGCCTACATAGACATCGACCCGATCGTGATCGCACACGGCCGCACCTCGCTGGACGTGAACAGCGGCACGCGCTTCATCGAGGCCAGCATGACCGACACCGATCGGATCGTCGAGCAGTCCTCCAGCGGCGGCTTCATCGATTTCAGCCGGCCCGTCGCCGCACTCTTTGTCTCAGTGATCCACTGCCTGAAGGACAGCGAGAAGCCCGGGGAAATGATCCGGCGCATGCGGGACCGGCTAGCCCCCGGCAGCTACATGGTCATCTGCCAGCTTGTGAGCGACGACAAGAAGGTCCGGGACGAAGTCACCAAGCTGATGGAGCAGGGTACGGGCGACCAGTGGGGCCGGGTCCGGGAGAAGCGGGACGTGCGCCGGTACTTCGACGGTCTGACCGTTCTCGAACCGTACTTGGTCGACGTCACCCACTGGCGGCCGGACAACGAACTCCGCCTGCGCCGTGCGCAGCAGACCCACGAGTGGGTGGAGTTCGGAGGTGTCGCCCGAATCCCGTGAGAACGGGGCCCGTCAGCGGGCGAACCGCTGCCGGGCCTCCTTCATCATCTTCAGGCTCTCGTCGCGGTCAGCGGTCTCCTTCAGCAGCATCGTCAAGGTGGTGCTGAGTCGCTCGAACGATGGCTTGCTCTTCTCCTTTGGCTCCTCAGAGCCCTTCACGAAGTACTTGCCCTCGCTGGTCTCCAGATAGATCATGGACGGCAGCCTCGTCGCCGCCACACCGAATTCCAGCTGTGTCAGGGAGCTCAAACCGCTGAGGACCTGATTGCCGTCCAGCGGCATGATGCGGACCTGGACCAGGGGGTGTCCCGCGACCTCGATCAGGCGGTCCAGCTGCCCGACCATCGTCCCCCGGTCACCGAAGCGCCGGCGCAACATGCTCTCGTCGAGGATGAAGGCGCACTCCGGGAGGTTGTCGAACAGCTTCCTTTGCCGGTACAGGCGAAGCCCGACCCGCTCCTCGATCTCGCTGCGGTCCAGTGGCGGTTGGCTGCTGCGCATGACGGCCCGCATGTAGGCCTCGGTCTGCAGGAGGCCGGAGATGAGCTTGGCCTCGTAGGTCCACAGCCTCTCGGCGGCGGGCTCCAGGCCCACCAGCTGGGACATGGACGGAACGGGCAGTGTCAGGCCCTCCCGCTGCCACTGCGCCGGCTGTTGTGCCAGCGTCCTGAGCATCTGGAGCCACGACCTCTCGCGAGGCAGGGCCTCGTAGAGGTCGGCCAGGATCTCGATGTCCTGGAGCTGGGGCAGCTGTCCTCCGTGCTCAAGCTTGCACAATTTCGACGGGGACATGGCAGCGCACTTCGCGGCCTCGTTCTGCTTCATGCCGCGGTCGTGGCGCAGCGCGAGCAGGGTCGCGCCGAGCAGCACGGCCGCGACGACGGGGTTCTGCTCTGGGTCTGCCCCTGGGCGGCCCTCAGGTGCAAAGACGGGCAAAGTTCGAGAAGGGTCAAAATCGGACACGCGGGCCCCAATGGCGAGAGCGACCGGATGTTAGACGGTCTCATGGTCCCACAATCGAGGCCCGCGCGTTTACTTCTCGTATTTCCGTCGGCTTACTAGGCGGTAACCAGGAAGTCGAACTCCCCGCCCTTTGCGCCGGCCAGCAGCGCCCTCCACTCCCCGGTCGTGAACAGCAATGCCGGGCCCTCCGCATCGCGGGAGTTTCGGACGGCAATATCCCTGTCCTCGGTGAGGGCGACCTCCACGCACTGGCCGTTCGGCTCGCTCGCGCTGCTCTTGGTCCAGACCGCGTCGATCGAACCAGCCGGCATGCCGTTCCAGTAGTCCGTCATTGCGACCATCCCCTCTCATGTTCGATTAGCCAGGGTCCGAGAAAATACGACCAGGACCATGGCGATGCAGGTGGGCGCGTCAGGAAATTTCTCCAGGAAATTTCCTGAGCGCGAGAATGAAGCGTAGCCACCGGGATTCGAACATCGAGCCCGCCAAACGGGTGAGCGAAATACTGTGGTGATAACACCACTGGGGCGGTGGAGAGAGGGGGCCGGGCGGAGATGGGGGTTGGCGGTGCCTGCGACCCCCAGCCGGCCTGGCGAAGCAGGTCCAGCGCCTGGCCGCGGAGCGGGACGAAGCCGTGGCCCGTGTTGAAAAGGCGTGGGCCTCCCTGGGTGCCGCGTTGGAGCACGCTGACACCGCCGGTGCGGTCCTGGTCGAGCGCGAGGCTGAGCGCGACGCAGCCGCGGCCCATGCCGACGGCACCGGCCGACAGGTGCAGGAGGCGAAGGCGCGCGTTGGCGCCGCGGACTTGCTGGCGGGCGGGGCTTGAGGCCGGCACCATCGGCGCGATGGAGACCGAAGCCGCGGCCGTGCTGCGGTTGCGGTCGTACGAGACGACGAATGCCGCAGGCCGCTGAGCTGAACGGGGGATCCTGTGGTGAGCCGTCCGGGTGAAGACGAGCCGAGGCGCCGACTTATCCACAGGGGATCGGATCGGCGGCCTCGGTCGGGCTTCGGTCGGGCAGGGTCCTTCCACCGGCTGCTGGCCGACGGCGGCCCGACGGAGAGGCTGATCGCCATGAACAGCACCGTGCGTGGCAGGGCGCTGCGCCGGACCGGTCGCGTCCGGGTACGACGCCCGGTCGCTCGACGGTCAGGTACTGCGCGGGGCAAGGCTCGCCAGCTGGGTGCGGCGTGCATCGTCGCTCGGCTCCTGGGGGAGCTGATCGGTGGGTTCGTCGGTTGCTGACCCGGCGATTCGGCGTGCCCCACGTGCCACGACGTCGTTGAGCTGCGTGACTGAACGCCTACTTCCCCGGGGCGTTCGGTACCCTGCTCCGTGTCCCCAAGCCGCGCAGCCCCTCGGCTCGGCGGCGGCCGGCAGGGGGTCGGAGGCCTGGCCCTCGGGCCGGGCCTCCCGCGCCGGAGCTCACCGCCTTCCCGTGTTGCAGCTCGGATGGATGCTCGGACCTCGCCCGTCGGGGTGACTCGAAGCCGATTTGCGCACACGCTTCGTGTGCCCACTGCTATAACCCCGTCTGTGATCAAGAACCGTCCTGGCCGGAGGCCTCGACGCGTTCATCGAGAGCTTCCCGGCATAGCCGAACCGCGGCTCCGCCGTCTGGCGTTTCCGCGCTCGGATGGACGCTCGGACGTCACCTGCTGGGGTGACTTGAAGCCGATCTGACACATGCTTCGCGCACCTACCGCTATAACCCGTGTGTGATCAAGAAGCTCTTGCAGCGCAGTCTGCCTGCGCTCGCCCTCGCCACCCTGTCCGTGTTCTCCGTCGCAGCCCCTTCGAAGGCCGCAGCGTTGCCGCCCTCGACGGGCGTCGTACACGCCCGCGCCGCAAACGGACCGTTGCTCCTACCCGATGCAGTCACCCTGCTGCCGATCGCCGAGGAACACCGCGAAGGCTATCTCCGGTCCCTCTACAAGCACTGGAACCACGGCCTGAATCCGAGCGACGGGTGCGACACCAGGAAGGAGGTGATCCTCTCCGAGGCCCTGGTCGCCCCGAAGGTCGAGCCGGGCTGCAAGATCATCGGAGGGGAGTGGTACTCCTACTACGACGCCGTCGCCGTAACCTCCGCCACCGGTTTGGATGTTGATCATATTGTTCCACTGGCCGAGGTGCACGACTCCGGGGGCTACGCCTGGGACGCCGCCCGCCGCGAGGCCTATGCCAACGACCAGGGTAGCCCTCTGACGCTCGTCGCGGTGACCGCCCGGTCCAACAGGGCGAAGGGCGACAAGGATCCGGCTGATTGGCTCCCGCCACTCGGCGGCGACGTCCACTGCCGGTACGCCGCCGAGTGGGTGTCCACCAAGCTCCGCTGGAACCTGGCGGCGGACCAGCGCGAAGTCGGCGCCCTGAACCGCATCGCGGAAGGCTGCCCGACCACCACGGTGGTGTTCGAGCCGGCTCCCTAGTGGGAACCGTCAGCGGCCGTTGGTGTGACCGGGACTTGGCGTGCGGAAGCCCGGGTGGCTCCAGATGTTGGCCAGGCCTTCGGGTCAGGTCCCGGCGTCCGTTGTGCCTGCATCGCCTGCTCCCTGAACAGGCACGGCCAGTGCGGGCTTGGTCGACGCTTTGGCTTCGGCTCGGCGCTGCTCGTAGGCGTTGTGCTTGGCCGCGAGGACATACACGTACTCGACCAGCGCCTCGCCGAGGGCGAGGCCGTCCTCGGCATCTTGCCGGGAGACATTGTCTCCGTGTGCTCCGTCGTTGCCGAGGAAGCGCAACGAGGTCGCCCAGTCGAACAGGCGGCCATCGATGGTGCCCGCCGACTTCATTTCGGTGAGCTTCTTTTCCAAGGTGCCCTTGGTGTAGCCGTGGTCCTTGCAGACCAGTTCGACCGCGCGTCGGACCATCGTGGCTGTTGCTGCGGATGCGCCTGCCAACTCGAAGCAGCGCCGAGCCTCGTGCAGTGCCTTTGCCACCTTGCAGGGGACTTCGGCGGGGATCGGCCGGGAGGTGGTCGGCCATGCGACTTCCGGCTCGCCCATGGTGTTGTCCGGCAGGGGTTCCTGAACGAGCACAACGGCACTGCCGCAGCCGGCGCAGGTGGCGAGCATCACGTACCTGATGTCGTCCCAGCCGTGGTCTGGGTTCGGCTGCTCGGTCACCGCGCCGCGAACGGTCATCGAGTGGTGCCGCATGCAGGTTGGGCAGAAGGCGACTTCGGTCGGCTGGGCGCTGGTCACCCGGGCACGCTACTCGGCGGCTGGAGGCACTGTCGAGGTGATGGTCGGGGCTCCTGCCTCGTGATAGATCATGGGTGGTGGCGCGGGGGCGCACCACGGAGGACCTGCGCCCATGCCCCGCCCCAACCGGGCCCAGCGCGCCGCGATTGCCCAGCGGCGGGCCGACGCCGTCGAGCTGCGTCTCGCCGGCGCCGACCCACTGACCGTCGGCCGCAAGCTCGCCGCCGACCCGGCGCTGAACTCGGACCGGATCGCCTACCCGTTCGGGTACGGCCACGAGCTGTACTCCAAGGGCCGCCCCGGCCCGGACGATGAGACGCTGGTGCGCTCGGCCAACCGGGATGTGACGGAGGCTCTCGGCCACCGGCTCGCCGCCGCGCAGGCCGATGTCGAGGCGCTGCGTGTTTTGGAGGACGCTCGCCTCGACCGGCTGTTCCTCGTCGCCTACCGGCGGGCGGTGCGCGACGGTGAACTCCAGGCGATCGACCGGGCGCTGCGAATCATGGATCGCCGGGCCCGCCTGCTGGGCCTGGACCAGCCGGCGCGCACCGAGATCAGCGGGCATGACGGCGGCCCGATCGAAGTCGTGGCGGACGCCACCAGCGACGAACTCGCGGCGCTGATCGCCCTGACCGACCCGGCCGCCGCCCGGGACGAGGAGTGACCGGGGCAGACGGTCTGGTCGAGCAGTACCGCGACCTCCCGGTGGAGCGGCGCAGGGCGATCGTCGAGCAGGCGTCGCCGGCGCTGCGCACCCGGCTCGCGGCGGTGGAGCGCGACATCGCGCTGCGCCACTCTCCGGGTTCGCTCGCCGCAGTCCTCACCGACGGCCGGGAGATGCAGGCCCGCCATCTGGACCTGATCGACCAGGCGTTCCAGCGCATCGCCGCAGGAGAAACGATCCGTCTCCTGCTGACGATGCCGCCGCGGCACGGCAAGAGCCGGCGGGCCGCCAGGTGGGCGCCGTTGTGGTACCTGCTCCAGCGGCCGGACCACCGGGTCATGATCGCGTCGTACTCGGCCGACCTCGCGGATGATCACGGCAGGTGGATCAGGGACGCGATCACCACCTGGGGCGAGCAGCTCGGCGTCACCCTGCACCCGGGCAGCAAGGCCGCGAACCGGTTCGACATCGCGGGCCGGGAGGGTGGCCTGTTCGCGGCCGGTGTGGGCGGCGGCCTGACCGGCAAAGGGGCGAACCTGGCGATCATCGACGATCCGATCAAGGACGCCGCGGACGCCCAATCGCCCACGATGCGACGGCGGTTGTGGGAGTGGTGGCAGGCCGTTCTGCTGACCCGCGTCGAACCGGGTGGCAGCGTGATCGTCATCCAGACCAGGTGGGACGAGGATGATCTTGCGGGTCGGATCCTCGCCGGTGAGACGGCGTCCGACTGGACGATCATCGACCTGCCGGCCATCGCGGACAGCCCCGACGACGCGCTCGGCCGGAAGGTCGGAGAACCGCTGTGGCCCGCCCGGTACGGGAAGAAGGCGCTCGCCGGGATCCGCCGTGCCGTCGGTGAGCGGGTGTGGGCGAGCCTGTTTCAGCAGCGGCCCCGCCCTGTCGAGGGCGGGGTGTGGCGGCGGGCGTGGATCGACACCGCCCGGATCACGGCGGTGGAGTTCTCGGGCATCGAACTGGCCCGGGTGGTCGTCGCCGTTGACCCGTCCGGCGGCGAGAGCTCCGTCAACGACGAGACCGGGATCGTCGGCCTCGGCGTCGACTACCACGACCACCTGTACGTCGTCGCGGACGAGTCCGGCACCCTCGGCGCGAACGACTGGGGCCTCACCGCCTGCCGGCTTGCGCTGCGGCTGCGCGCCGACGCGATCGTGGTCGAGGCGAACTACGGCGGCAACATGGCCCGCCAGATCCTCGCCCAGGCGTGGGACCAGCTCGCCCGCGAAGGCGAGGCCCTCGGTCAGTTGATGCCGTTGATCGTCGAGGTCAACGCCAAGGTCGGCAAGAGGCTGCGCGCCGAACCGGTGGCGCAGCTGTACGAGCAGGGCCGGGTGCATCACGTCGGGCACTACCCGGAGCTGGAGGGCCAGATGGTGACGTGGGTCGCCGGGATGGACAGCCCCGACAGGATGGACGCCGCGGTGCACGGCATGACCGAGCTGGCCGGCGCCGGGCAACTCGACGCGCTCACGCAGGGCATGGACGACAGCCGGTTGTCGGGCCGCCGCTGACCGTGGGGCCGGATGGGGTGTGCAGGGAGCGGTAGGGCTACCTGCACACCCCGCCGCGGGCGGTTCAGGCGTGACGCCACTTCTCGGGGAAGCCGGGAAGGCGGGCGGCCTCCTCGCACAGCGCCCGCCAGCACAGCCACGTGCGGTACCGGCCGGTCTCGGTGGTGTTGTCTCGGCTGCTCCGGAGCGCACCAAGCCGGGCGTCGAGCTGGTCCACCAAGATGGTCGGGTACTCGAAGCGCCCGCCGAGCCGCATCGCCGAGGGGTCTCTCACCTTCTCCCGGAAGAAGGCCTCGAACTCGTCGATGTCGGAATCGGTCGGCGTCCAGCCTGCCGGAATCTCCGGCGGGGCGGGAGGATGCTCGTTCCTCCACAGCACTTCGTCGGTCTCGTGATCGACCGCGGTCAGCCACCGTTCTCGGGGCACGGGCCGGGTGGTGACGAACCAGGAGTCCGGGTCGGAGTCGTGGGTGTTCAGGTTGCGGCCCCCTTCCGGGGCTTCGAACCTGGCGATCAGCCAAGGGTGGACGCCGTGCGCAGGGTGGACGGAGATGCGGACGTGAAGGCGTTGCGGATCGACCCCGGTTCCGCAGCCGTCGGGCCGGTCGATCAGCCACAGCTGTGGGAGGTTGTCGAGCAACGAGGTCCCGTGGCTGCGAGGTTCCAGCTGGCCGCTGTCCTGTATCGCTGCCCAGCCGTCGCGGCTGGCGTAGTGGTAGATCACGGCGCCCAGTCTGGCAGCCCGCCGCCCAGGCGGAGGGGCCGCCGGCGCCAGGCCGGGCGGCCCGTAGGGTGGCGGGCATGCCGACCTCCCCCTCCGAAACCCGAAGCGTCAACGACGTGGTCGAGATCCTGCTCGACGCGCAGAAGACCGGCGACGCCAGCCTGGTGACCGCGGCGTTGCAGTCGCCGGTGCTCCGGCAGCTGGACCAGCAGCAGTGGGGGCTCGGCAACATCCACCTCGCGTACGCCTTCGCGGGACTGCTGCTCCGGGAATGCCCGCCGGGCTCCCGCGACCTCCAAGGGGTCCCGGACCTGCGCCGACTGGTACACCCGGCGACCGATGAGACGCTGCACGCCCGGGTGGAGATTGCCGAGGACCTGGGCACGCCGTTCGGCATCGCGGACGCCAAGGCCGAGGACGCCCGCTTCGTCGGCGCCATCCCGCTCGCGCAGGAGTTCGTGAGGCTCTGCCACCTCCACCCGAAGGCCGCCGCCGAGTTCGTTCGGCGGGAGACCCTGCGGTCCGCCGCGATGATCGGTGAGGTGTGGGGCCCCTTGTACGAGGCGTGTTCCGCTGTGCGGGGGTACCGCGGGTAGGACGGACGTGCTACCGAGGTGAGGCGAAGACGGCGTCCAGCAAGACCTCGGCGACGGGCGTCCAGGTACCTCGTTCGTCCAGAGCGCCCGGCCAGTGCCCGGTCGGGTTGGTGGACAGCTGCTGGGGACGGTTGCCGGGCGTGCCGTAGGCCAGGGCCGCGACGGTGCGCAGGTCGACCTGCGAGCCGCGTGCCCGGCCGGCGTCATGGACCAGCCGCGCCATCGCCTGTGGGCTTGCCATCGTGCAGCGCGGAGAGCGTCAGGGCAACGTGCAGTCGTGCGATGCCGAGTGGGAGAAGTTCACCCCGGCCCAGAAGGTGATGCTGGATCGCGTCGGCTGCCAGGTTGCCGCCTAGTCTTGGGTCGCAGACCGACAACTAGGGGAGCCGGATGTCAACTGAGCGAATTCCCGACGGGCTTATTGAGGGTCGCCGAATCGCCGAAGGTTCTCTCACCGCCCACGCCGATCTGGAAACCGCTCGGCTTGTTGTGCTCAGGGCGCTGCGTTCCCTTGGTATGGGGGAAGCGGAGGCTGAGGCCGTGAGGCTGAACTACGAGCAGTTGGTTCGAGAAGAGGGGCGACCTGAGGGCGAAGGTCTCCAGTCTCCGGCGGGCTAGGCTGATCTGCGGCGTGGGGCCTGGTTGCCTGGGAGGGCAGCATCCGTGGGCCTGCGTGAGCTGACCATCGACGTGTGGTCGTGGCTGAACTACAAGCCGGTCATGTCCACCACTCCGCGCCGCGGCGTCGGGCCGTTCGGCGAGCTGGCCTCAGGCTGGATTCCGCCCGAGGACCTGCGTCGACTCCAGACGTACAAGGTCCTGGCCGCCTACGACCACAACCAGGCCGGGCAGCTGGCGGCGGCGGCCGGGGACGAGAAGGGTTACGACCGGCGGGAGCTGGGCGACCCGGCGAAGCTGGTCGCGGATGCACTCGGCTACCTGCTGGGGCCGTCGCAGTCCATCGTCGTGCCGGGCGCCGAAGGCCACGGCGTGCAGTCGACGCCGCAGGCCGCGCTCGCCCGAGAGGTGCAGGACCGGCTGCGGGAGTGGGCGCGGCGGGAGCTGCTGCCGATGCGGATGCAGCAGTGCGAGCGGTCCGCGGTGCGTTACGGCGACGGCGTCTACACCCTGGCCTGGGACGCGGTGGCAGGGCGGCCGCAGCTGCGCACGATGGACCCGGGCTGGTTTTTTCCGGTGTGGACCGAGGAGGAGGCCGACGGCGGCCAGTTCGCCTCCGTGGTGCACTTCGCGTGGGAGTTGCCCGAGGACCCGGCCACCGGTCAGAAGGCGCGGATCCGCCGGATCACCTACGAGTTGGGGCCGATCGCCGGCATGACCCGCTCGGTGGTCCCCGAGAAGGGCGGGCCGCATCGGGAGTGGGTGACGGGCCAGGACGGGCAGACCGTTCTGCTGCCCGGGGACCGCGCGGACGGCGCCAGCGGGACGGTGTTCCGCACCTACCCGTGGGCGCCGGACCGGGCGTCGACCGTGACCTGCTACTTGACCGATGCGGAGTGGCTCCTCGAAGACCTCAAGGCGAGGCACACCGTCTACAACCTGCCCGCCGACAAGGCCCGGTACCGGGTGCGCGGGGACGGCGACGTCCTCCAGGCGCTGGATCTACAAATCGACTTTGTGCCGGTCGTGCACGTCACGAACTCCATCGTCGAGGTCGGGGAGCACTGGGGGCAGCCGGTGACCTCCCGGGTGATGCAGGCTCTCGACGACCTCTCCGCGACGGACACGGACTCCTCGGCGACCTCCGGAACGACGGGGACACCGATCGTCGCCCTGTCGGGTGTGCGGCTGGCGAAGGACCACCGCACCGGCGCTCCGCTGCCGCTGAAGGTCGAGGCGGGCACCGTGTGGTCGCTGGGGGAGGGCGGCTCGATGACCGCACTCGACACGTCCCCGCAGCTGCGGGAGCTGCGGGAGCGCACCAACCACCTCCTCGACCGGGTCGCCGGGAACTCCCGGCTGACCGCCGCAGGCCTCGGCCTGGTGGCGCCGTCGGAGGTGCCGTCGGGCTACGCCCTGGCGCTGTCGCTGGGCCCCCTGGGCGCCCTGGTGGGGGAGATGCGCCTCGCCCGCGCCCACAAGTACCAGCTCTTGCTGAAGATGGCCGCGCGGCTCTTCCAGGCCGGTCAGGTCGGCTGGCCCACCGGGGAACTGCCGGTCGCCCAGATTGTGTGGGGCCCGCACCTGCCCACCGACAAGGCGGAGGCTCTGGACCTCGCGGTGAAGGGCTACGAGGCCGGGCTGTTCAGCCTGGAGACCTGCGTGCGGATGCTGTCCGACGCCGGGTTCCCGATCACCGACATCGCCGACGAGGTCCGCCGCATCCAGGCCCGAGCCTTCGATGCTGCTGCCCGCCTCGCCGATGCCACCGGTGACACCGGGGCCGTCCGCGACTTCCTCGGCCTGCCCGCCGAAGGCCCCGCGGTGCCCGCTGCGCCCCTCGGAAGGGACCCTGGGCACAAGATCACCCAGGAGGCGGCCTGACCGTTCCTGAGGGGCTGTCCTGGCCCCCTGCGGCGTCAGCCGTGGGGGGTTGGGGGGTAGGAAGGAAGTAGGTAAGGAAAGAAGGAAGGAAGGGGTTCCCCCGAGGCAACCCAACAGGTTGCGCGGGGGGAACCTGCTGGGTTGCCCCAAGGGAACCCAGCAGATCTCCAAGGCGTAGGTTCCCCTGGGGGAACCCATCGCGGGCAGCGCCCGGCCGGGAACCACCCTGGTTACACTGGTCACTGGCGCGGGGGCGCTGCTCCGGAGGCATCCGATGACTTCCCCCCTGCCCCAGGCGAACCCGCCCGCCGGAGACCCGGCCGCCACCCAGACCCCGGTCGGTACCGACCCGGGCAGCGCCCTCATCACCCAGGACACCCTGTCCCGACTCCTGAGCCGCGAGAAGGACCAGGGCTCCCGGGCCGGCGTGAAGAAGCTGGTCGCCGACCTCGGATTCACCGACGCCACCACCCTCCAGGCATGGGTCGAGGCGCAGCGCGCCGCCGAGCAGGCAGCCCTCGGCGAGGTCGAGCGCCGCGAGCAGGCCGCCGCACAGCGCGAACAGGCCGCCCTCCAGCGCGAGCAGCAGGCCCTCGACCGGCTCAACCAGGCCGTTCGGCACTCCGCCCTGAGCCGCCTGGGCGCGACCGGCCAGAACCTCGACGACGCGATCCGCCTTCTCGACGTTGCCGCCGACGCCGACGAGCACGCCGTCGCCGACGCAGCGAAGCTGCTGGCCGACCGCCGCCCGGAGCTGTTCGGCCAGGCCTCGCCCACCACAGCGCCGCCCGCGCCGACCGGGTCGCCCGCCGGCGGGCCGCCGCCCCGCGGCCAGGCCCCCGCGGCCAGCTCCGTCGGCCTGGACATGGCCAAGCGCCGCGGCTACCTCACGGCCTGACGAACCGGCCGCACTCGCTCGTCTGACCCGGCAGTGAACCGGGACCAGGGGACCACGCCCCCACACCACGTGGACGGCACCACCAGCAGGTGAGTGCGTGACCGCCAGCTCCCGCGAAGGCGATCACACCCTTGACCACCCAGCCGATCACCACCTCGGCGACGTACACCGCCGGACGCCCCTGGCTCGCGTCCACCCACGGCACCGACCAGACCGAGACGGTCACCGTCGACGCGTCCAAGCTCGTCGCCAACACCCACTACGTCGCCTCCACCGACTCCACCCAGCCCTACAGCCGTCTGCTGTCCGGCCTGCCCCTCGGCAAGATCACCGCGTCCGGCCTGTACGGGCCGTACGACCCGGCCGCCACCGACGGCCGCCAGACCCTCTGTGGCCTGGTCTTCGACGAGGCCCTGTTCGCGCCGGGCCAGACGCGGATCCCGTGCGCCCTGCTGTGGCACGGCGTCGCCCGCGCCTCCAAGGTCCCCGGCGGGATCGACACCACCAAGATCACGGCGGCGCCCGGCGGCGCTCAGATCCGGTTCGTGTAGGGGGCCTGAGCGATGACGATTCAGGACCTCGTCAAGGGCGTGTCCGCGGCCGACCTCACCACGTTCGCCCGCGCCATCCCCTCCCCGTCCGACTTCCTGCTGACCAGTGTCGTCTTCCCGACCCTGGTCACCAACGAGGTCAAGTGGCGGATCAAGCAGAACGGCCGCCGGGTCAACACCGCCAAGTACCGCGCCTACGACTCCAGCGTGGCGTTCGCAGACCGCACCGCCTGGGAGACCACGCGCGAGGGCCTGCTCCCCGCCCTGGGGCAGAAGTTGACCGTGGGTGAGCAACAGCAGATCCTCCTGGAGCAGTCCCACGGCGCCGACCAGGACCGGCTGCTGGAGCTGCTGTTCGACGATAGTGAGAGGCACGTCGAGGCGATCCGCTCCCGGCTCGAACTCGCCGCCGGTGACGTCCTGCTCGACGGAAAGTTCACCCTCGACAACGAAGCCGGTCTCACCATCGAGATCGACTTCGGCGTGCCCGTCGGCAACATGCCGGTGGCGCCGAAGCCCTGGTCGGACCCGGCGTCGGACCCGCTCGCCGACGAACTCGGCTGGCTGTCCTACCTGGACGACCTCGGCGCGCCCGAGCCGGAGATGGTCCTCACCTCCAAGAAGGCGTTCTCCCAGCTCGCCCGCAACAACGCCTACCGGGCCGCGTACTACCGCAGCGTCAACCCGTCCAGCACGCCGACCCGCACCCTCACCGTGTCCGAGGTCAACGCGGTGCGCAACGACTACGGCCTGCCGCCGGTCACCCTCTACAAGGCGCAGGTCAACGTCGACGGGAACGCCACCCGGGTGCTGCCCGACGACCGGTGGATCATGCTGCCGCCGGACCGCGCGAAGTGGGGCCAGACCCTCTACGGCGTCACCGCCGAAGCTCTGGTCCTCGCACGCGGCACCAACCCCGAGATCGTCCGCGAGGACGCCCCGGGCATCATCCTCACCCGCGGCGTCACCGACGACCCGGTCTCCATCTGGACCAAGGGCGCGGCCGTCGCGATGCCGGTCCTCCACACCCCGGACTGCCACATCGTGGCCAAGGTCCTGTGATGCCCGAGAGGCGCCTCGCCCACGCGGTCCACCTCCAACACCCTGGCACCGGAGAGCACGTGGTGCTGCTGCCCGGCTGCATCCCGCCCCCGGAGCTGGCCGAGCTCATACCCAACCCGGACGCCTGGCAGCCCTCCGAGCACTCGGACGACCAGCACGCCCCGGGCCCCGGGGCCGACGGCAGCCAGCCGCCGGCCAGAACCCCGCGGACCCGCAAGGCCCGCACCGACTAGCCACCACCTCGCCGGCAGGACCGGCACCCCCGTCACACACCCGGGGTGCCGGTCCCGCCGCACCCGACGATCGGACCCCCAACCCGTGGACCCCGCCGTCCTCGCCTGGCTGCACGCCCAGCTCGGCACCACCAACACCGACGACCTCACCGCCCGGTACAACCGCCTCGGCACCGCCCGCGCCGTCGCCGCCGAGGTCCTGGCCGAACGCCGCGCCGCGCTGCTCGCCGACCCGCTCCGCCTCGTCGTGGACGGCGCGGTCACCGTCGACCGCACCGCGAACCTCAGCGGCCTTGAACGCCAGCTCGCCCAGCTCCAGGCCGTCCTGGGCCCGGACGAGACCGCGCCCGGAGACGACGCCGCCGTGCACCTCGACACCGCCACCCTCGTGCCCGCACGCAGCACCCGGTGAACCACACCGCCCCGACCGCCGACGGCCCCGAGCACGAGGATGGCGTTCCCGCCGAACTCGCGGCCGCCTGGGAGTACCTGGCCGGTGCCCAGGCTGCCGTCCTCGCCTCGCTCTCCCAAGGCCGCCGCACCGCCCGACTGGCCGCCGTGATCGCCGACTTCGCCGACGCGGTCCGCATGTTCCACCACGCGGTGGACGGGGTGATCCGCGACTACGCGCACCACGAGGTCCCCCGGCTCTACGAACAGGCCGCGCGGGACGCCGCCGTGAGCCTCGGCCGCACCTTCGCCTGGACCCCGGCCCACCACGGCGCCGTGCGGGAGCTGACCGCCGACACGTACGGAGAACTGCTGCACCGCTCGCAGGAGGCCGTCCGGACGGCGGGCGCCTTCTACCGGTCCGCCCGGGCCGCCGCCCGCCACGACCTGCCGCTCCTCGCCGTCGACCGCGCCGGGTCTTCGGCAGCGGCCCGGGCCCTCGCCGACCGGCTCGCCGCGGCCTACCGCCTCGACCACGTTGTCTACCGCAACGGCGCCCGCATGCCGGTGCGGGCCTGGGCCGAAGCCGCCGTCCTCGCCCGCTCCGCCGTCGCCTACAACGCCGGCATCCTCAACGCCGCCCGCGAGTACGGTATCCAGCACGTCCACGTCTTCGACGGGTACGACTGCGGCTGGACCAGCCACGCCGACCCGGACAAGGCCACGCAGACCCCGCGCACCGTCGAGGAAGCCGCCGAGTGGCCGATCTCCCACCCGCGGTGCAGCCGCCGATTCGGGCTCACGTCCGAGCAGTGAGCAGCGGTGCTCGCGCTGCCGATGAGGGTGGGCGACAACAGGCCAGGCACAGCGGCCAGTTGGAGCAGTGGCGACGCGGCCGAGGCCCTGGGGATCACCGGCTTCGGGTGGGGTCGAATGCCCCGCGTGGCCAGTGGCCGAGCCAGAACGCTGCGGTGGAGGGGCTGGTGAAGCCCTCGGTGGATCCGTCGTGGGGCAGGAACTCCGTCGGCGCGAGGTAGCCGTCGCCGGGCGCGAGCCGTATGCGCAGGCACGTCATCGGGAGCGTGCTGGCGGCGTAGACGCGCAAGTCATCGGTGTGTGGATAGCAGGTGGCGTAGTCGGGTCGGATGGCTCGGCAGACCTGCTGGATGTCGATGTCACAGACCAGCAGGTACCGGGTGCCCGGGCCGAGATTCACGCACAGCCGTCGGCGGCCGCTGGCTTTGTCCTGGTAGCCGAGCTTGTCCCAGTTGTCGACGTGCAGGCCGATGCGGCGGCCGTCGCGGTTATTGGGTGTGGTGGTGAGAGCGCGCGCGGGGCTGTCGGCGTGGCCGAGCGGGGTGACATGCCCGGCGGTGAGCAGGTGCGGTTCGATGGCGGCGGCGTCGACCAGTTCGACGAGCGTGATTTCGACGCCACCGGCGGGGGCCGTCACCCGGCCGCACAGGTCGCCGGTGAGAGGTCGCCACGGCCCGGCCGGGACTACCGCGCCGTCCTCGTAGCCGTCCTCACCGAAAGCTGTCCGTACGGTGGTGGCCTCGCAGCGCCGTCGAAGCTCCTCGACGGAGGCGGCGATATGCAGACTCACCGGGGCCTGCCGGCGTCCGGGTCGTCGAGGTCCTCCCCGAAGACGGCTTCCAGCTCGGTGACCAGCGCGCGGGCGAGTTCGGCTTCCTGCCCCCGGTCGATGATGACCTTCGCCAGATTTCCGGCGCCCCGCAGCTCGGACAGGTCGTTGCCGCGCAGGTCGACCTCCCGGTACGAGCCGCGCTCGAACTCCGTCCGGCGCAGCGTGCACGTGTCGAGGACGGTGCGGTTGAGGTCGCAGCCGGTGAAGGTGGCTTCGGTGAGCGTGCACTTGGAGAAGACGACGGGGCCGGTGGCGCGGACCTGGGCGACGGTGGCGAAGTCGAGCTTGCAGCCCTCGAAGAGGACGTTGTCGAGCGTCAGGCCGGTGAGGGTTGCGCCCATGAGCTTGCAGTCGCGGAAGACCACGCGGGAGAGCTTGCTGTCGGACCAGTGCGTGGAGCCGAGGTCGCAGCCCTCGAACTCGACGGACTCCGCGCGCACCTTCTCCAGGCGGACGCGTTCCGCGCGCAGGGCCGAGATCCGGCCCGAGCTCAGCGTGGTGTCGGCCAGCTCCAGGGCTCGAAGGTCGTTGTCGGCGTAGCGGAACTCCTGGACGATGCCGCGCGGGTTGTCGAGGGAGGAGATGTTGGACAGGTAGCCGTCGTCGAGGCCGGGCAGGGTGACGGTGATCCGGCGGAAGGTGCGGTCGTTCACGGTGCTGCTGCTCTCTGATCGGGGCGGTGGTGCCGGGCCCGCAGGGTGTGCGGGCCCGGCGCCGGGGGCGGCTACTTGCTGGTCTTGTTCCAGTTGTCCCAGGTCGGGCGGTTGTCGAAGGCCGGGGCGGCGTTGGCGTTGTCCCAGGTCGGCCGGTTGTCGAACTTTCCGACGGCGGGCTGCGTGGTGGTGCGGGCGATGAGGTCGGTGATCACGGGGGCGTCGGAGGCCTCCAGCAGTTCGAGCAGGGTCATGCGGCTTGCTCCTCTCGGACGGTATCGGACAGGGCGACCACGAGGGCCTGCTTGGACACGCGGCAGTGGTTCGTTTCGGTGGTGTCGAAGCGGCCGGTCTCGAAGTACCGGTTGCCGGCCTGCGCGCCGCGGCAGAAGCCGAAGAACTCGCAGGTCGCCTCGCAGCGGTCCAGGCCGGTCAGGAACTCGTCCACGTACCTGAGCCGGTGGGCGTTCTCCAGCATCGAGGCGATGGACTGCTCCAGGACGTTCCCGGCCCGGAAGTCGTCGTAGGCGGGGTCGGTGGTGTCGGCGAGTTCCGGCGACAGCAGGACGACGTCGCCGGCTGCGGAGACGGTGGGGATCGGGTCGGTCAGGGTCGAGTGCCATCCGTCGCCGCATCGGCGGGCCCGCAGGTAGCCGCCGAGCCGGTCGACCTCGCGGACCGTGAGTTCGGTGTTGCGGCGGGTCCAGGCGATGGTGCGGCGCCAGAACTCGACGGCCTGCTCGAACGTCGGGGTCGGTCGGGCCGAGTTGGCGCCCTCCTGCTCCTCGATGTTGAAGCCGACGCTGACGCACCCGAGGGAGGCGAAGAAGTCCAGCAGGCCTTCGGGGTCGGTGATGCTCTCGGTCGTGACGACCGCGATCACGGAGAACCCGATCCCGTGGGAGCGCAGACGGTCGATGCCCTTCATGATGAGAGGGAACGCGGGCCTGCCGCCGGCGCCGACCCGGTGGCGGTTCAGGTGTGCTGGTCCGTCGATGCTGACCCCGATCCGGAACTCGTGCTCGGTGAAGAACTCGCACCAGCGGTCGTCGATCAAGGTGGCGTTGGTCTGCATGCAGTGGCGCAGCAGGCCCGCGGTCCGCAGGTTCGCGAACGGGGTGAGGATCCGGCCGAAGCGGGCGCCCCCCAGCGTGGTCGGTTCGCCTGCGTGCCAGACCAGGTCGATCGGAGCGGCGGGGGCAGCGAAGTCGGCGGCCGAGCGTGCGACGGCCTCGGCGACCTCGACGGACATCGGCCTGCGCTGGTTCTTGAACGGCAGGTAGCAGTAGGAGCAGGCGAGGTTGCACAGGGGATCGGCTTGCGCGATCAGGGTCTGTGGTCGTGCGGCGATCCTGCGGGAGTACCGGCCGAGCACGAGGGCCTCCTTCACGCATCAAGGGCGGTGGGGCGCAGGGTGGTTCGGGAGATGCCTGGACTTCACGGCTCTGTGGAATCTACGGACCGGCCCCCGAGGCCTCAAGGAAGTTGCGAGAAGTTGCGCGCGTGCCCCCGAGGGGCATCCGCCCGGTCGCCGCGACCACAGAGCGTGAGCGGGGTGGCTGGCCCAACTGGCATGGGCGGTCACGCCGCAGCCTTGTCACCGCCGTCCGTCGGCCGTACGGTCCATGAGGTCACAGGATGTCTGTGTACCTGACAGGCCGGCTGTCAGCGGGGGACGATGGCGACCGGCACAACTTCTCGCAACCTCTCGGCGATGGGGAAGGTCATGCGGCTACGGTTCATTGCGAAGGACCCGGAGAGCCCGGACGGCGAGTCGCCGACGGTGTGGGTCGACGAGGAGAACTCGGACCTCGTGATCCAGGGGTGGACGGCCGATGACGGCACGGTCGAGGAGTGCCTGCGAACCGGCCGAATCCCGGATCACGAGGGCGTGTTCAGGGTGCCCGTACGGATGGTGCGGGCGTTGAGGGAGGCGTGCGATGTCGCCGAGCGCGGCGCGGATCGACGAGCTGCTGAAGGCCACGGTACGGACGGCCGTTCACCTGGAGATGCGTGACGGCTACACGCAGAACGACCCCGCACTCGACGCCTGGAGAGCAGGACACCGGGCCGACCCCGGCGACCGCTCCTCGTGGTGGCGGCCCTGGCTCGACGTCATCGCCGAGGCCGTCGGGCGCGGAGTGGAGATCCGGCGCGCCCGGATCGTGTCGACGCCTCCGAGCGAGTACATCCGCTACGAGTACGACGTGACGTTCCCGAACGTGGCGGCCGGCGAGCAGGTTCGCTGGCTGCCGCGCCGGGACGCGTCGTTGATCGCCCTGCCCGGCAACGACTTCTGGTTGTTCGACGACCGCCTGGTGCGCTGGGGCCACTTCAACGGCGACGGCGACTCCCTCGGCGGGGAGCTCACCGACGACCCCGCCGCGGTCGCCCTGTGCTCGCGGGCATTCGACGACGTCTGGACCCGCGCGCTCCCGCACGACCAGTTCACCCCCTGACCGGCAGCGAGGACCCGCGCCCACCACCAGCTGACCTCCGTGCCCTCCTACACCCCCTCCTCCAGCGTCATCGCCGCCCGCAAGGCCCTGGCCGAGCGGCTGCGCGACGTGCGCCGGGACGCCGGAATCACCGGCCGCGAACTCTCCCGACGCTGCGGCTGGCACCCCGCCAAGACGTCCCGCATCCAGGATGGCAAGGCCGCCCCCTCCGATGACGACATCCGCGCCTGGTGCCGGGCCTGCGACGCACCCGACCAGGCAGACGACCTGATCGCGGCCTCCCGCGCCGTGGACTCCATGTACGTCGAGTGGCGCCGCCTGGAGAAGGCGGGCCTGCGGCATGCCCAGGACTCCGTCCTCGACCTGTACCGCCGCACCCGGCACTTTCGGGTGTACGCCCACCGCGTGGTGCCCGGGATGCTTCAGACCCGCGAGTACACCCGGGCAGTCCTCACCGCGGTGCAGCGCGCCCGCAACACGGCCGACGACGTCGACGCCGCCGTCAACGCCCGGATGGACCGTCAATCGATGCTTCACCGCAGCCGGCGCACCTTCGCGGTCGTGATCGAGGAATCGCTCCTCCACGGCGGTGTCGCCGACGCTGCGACGATGGCCGGCCAGCTCGGAAGCCTCATCGAGTTCAGCACCAGACCCACCGTGAGCCTGGGCATCATCCCCGTCGGGGTCGGCCGACGTCGTTCCCCGGCCGAGGACTTCTACATGTTCGACGACACGCAGACCTCCGTCGAACTGGTCAGCGGCCACCTCCGACTGACCCAGCCCCACGAGATCGCGATGTACGCGAACGCGTTCGCCGCCTTCGCCGAGATGGCGCTGTTCGGGCACGCGGCACGCCACAGGATCGCCGCCGCGCTCAAGCGCCATCGGTGACGGCACGCAACTACTCGCAACGTCGCTCCATCATGCGCGACCTCGACGCTACGGTCGATTACGACTTGGCTGTCCGTCGACACCGCGACAGGCGGCTCTGGCCCGCAAGGAGAAAGCCCGTGACGTATCCGTGGGACGCCGCCGCTCGGCTGGAAGCCGGTGGACGGGGCGCGCTACGCGGCAAGTGCGCACCGGCCGTTGGGTATCCCTCTGGTAGATCGGCGAGGGGATGGGGTAGAACAGCACGCACGGTCCGGCGCACTTCATCTGCGCCGGACCGTGGACCGCCTGGACCGGCTGCTAGACGATCCCGAAGTCGAACTCGCCGCTCGACACAGCCGCGATGAAGGCGGTGTGCGCCCCCGCACTCAGGGCCAGCGCAGGCCCGGACGGGTCCTTCGAGTCCCGAACGAGCGAACCAGGTCCGGCCGGGAATGCAAACTCGACGCAGTTGTCCTGCTCGTTGCTTCGGCTGGACTTCCTCCAGGTCACGTTCAGGGTGGATGCGTTCTCGATGTTCATGTGAGTTCGTCCCTCTTCTGGATGATGAAATCGAGGGAGTCGTCCACGTTCAAGGCCGCGGCCATGATCTCGTGGAAGCTGCCTCGGTAGATATCCACCTCCGCCGGGTCCTCGACCCAGCTGCTGCGAACCATGCCGGGCGTCAGCACCGTGTCGAGGGCGCGTTGTGGAAACTCAAGGAGGGTGAACGCGCCGTTGAAGCCTCGGTTCGGCCGGGCGTTCGCCGGCATGACCTGGATGTGGACGTTCGGGAGACGGCTCATCTTCGCGAGACGGCCGAGCTGCTCCCTCATGACTCCCTCGCCGACATTTATCGCCAGGGCCGATTCATGAACAACCGCGCACAGCTTCACCGGGTTCTCCACGCGCGTCAGCACTCGCTGCCGTGCGATGCGCACATCGACCATGGCATCCACGCCTGTGGTCACGGCGGAGAGCCTGGAGATGATCGCGGTCGCGTAGTCCGGCGTCTGGAGAAGGCCCGGGACGAAGGTG